>DASSPC010000175.1:0-7176 GCA_035699865.1 Oryzihumus sp.
TGCTGGTCGCCCACCTCGGCGACGACGTGGGGCGTCTGGCCGCACTCGTCCCGGCGGAGGGCCGGTGGGAGGGCGGCTTCGGCACGCTGGGCGCCTACGACCGGGACCTGCAGCAGCTCCGGGCGAGCGGCGCACCATTACGGCTCATCGGCGAGCCGACGTGGCTGGGCCGGCCCGACGGGCGCGTGTGGTCCCGGTTCGAGGCGGTGGTCAACGAGGCCTACGCCGACCTGGCGTTCTACCTCCTCTGCCCGCACGACACCCGCCGGCTCGACCCGGACGTCCTCGAGGCGGCGCTGCGCAGCCACCCGATGACGTGGGGCGGGACCGGGCCGGTGCCCTCACCGACCTACGAGGACACGGCGACGTTCCTGCGGCGGGCCGAGCCGGCCTGGTCCGCGCGGCCGGCCGGGGCGCTGGTCCGGCAGGTGGGCGACGCCCGGCAGGCCCGGGCGCTCGTCGGCGAGGTCCTCGGCGCCGAGCCGGCCGATGGTCTGGCCGGGGAGCGGGAGCAGAACGCGCTGATCGCCGTCAACGAGCTGGTCAGCAACGCCCTGCGGGCCGCCGGCAGTGCCGAGTTGAGCACGTGGCGCCAGGACGGCTGCCGGGTGTGGGAGGTCGCCGACTCGGGGCCGGGCTTCCACGCCGCCATCGCCGGCTACGTCCCGCCGGCGGCCGACCTCGACTGCGGCCGCGGGCTGTGGCTGGCCCGCAGCCTGGCGTCCGACGCGACGGTGCGCGCCACCGGCCCGGGCACCGCGATCCGCCTGTTCTTCCTCGACTGACGCCGGGGCAGGTGCTGGCGGGTCAGCCGCCGTGTCCGGCCCGGTAGTGCGCGGCGGCGTCGTCCTTGCTCAGCGCCCTGCCGTAGAAGGCAGCCTCGTCCAGGGACCCGTCGAACAGGTCCGCGGGCGGGTCGGGCCAGCCGGTCAGGTGTGACGCTCCCAGACCCAGCAGGCGTTCGGTGGGCTGGCTCTGGGTCTGGTCCGCGTTGCGGGTCCCGACCAGGGCGCCGTCGACGTAGAGGGCGATCGTGGTTCCGTCGTTGGTGCCCAGCACGTGGTGCCAGACGGGGGTGGCGCCGCTGTAGGCGTAGCCCGGGCCGCTCTGCACGACATTGGGCCCGCCCTGGCCGAGGTCGGCGCCGAAGCACACCTTGCCGTTCTTCGTGAGGTAGAGCGCCGTGTCGGTGCCGCCGTCGGACCGGCTCTGGACGTGCGCCAGGCTCACCAGCGGTCCGCCGTCAGAGCTCGAGGGCACCGCGAACCACGCCTCCAGCGAGTAGGCGCGCGGCAGGGTCGTGGACAGGGTGGACTCGGCGGCGCCGGTGTTCCCGTCGAAGGTGAAGGCGCCACCGCCGTCCCCGGCCAGGGGCGTGGCGGTGCGCAGCGTGACGCCGTCGGTGCGGGTCGCGTCCCGGTCCAGCGAACCCGAGTCGCTGACGAGGTGGTGGTCCTGGGACGAGTTGTCTGACGCGCCCTCGTCCATGCGGAACCACGACAGCGGGTCGTCCGCGCAGACGACGCGGGCGTACGCGCTGCCCCGGCAGAAGCTCGTCGCCGCCGTGATGGTGTTGTCTCCGACGGACGCGGCCGCGGTGAACACGGCGTTGGTGTGCCGGCTGATCAGCACACCGAGCCCGGAGCAGATGGCGACGGTGGCGACCAGCGCGGCGACGAGGAGCCGCCGCCGCGTCAGCGCGGTCGCCCGCGCCTGGGCCCGCCGCTCCGTCCGGCTGAGCAGGGGCGTATCACGCGCAGCCGGGTCCGCCGTCCCGCTCACCTCGGCATGCCCTTCGGGTGCGCCCGCCCCGTGGTGCGCCGCCCGCAGCCGGCCCGCGCCCCGGACGAGGTTCAGCAGCTGGGAGAGGGCGATCAGTCCAAGGGGCCCACCGAGGATGAGCAGTCGGCCGCGGTCCGACTCGTAGAACGCGAGCCACCGCCCGACCCAGGGCACGGTCCCGGTGAGCACGCCGAACACGCTCGTGACCGGGGACAGGTTCGGGTCGGGGGCGGCGTTGGCGTCGCCCTTGGTCTGGATGAACGTGCCCTGCGGCATCCGGTGCAGCGCCACGATGCGGTGGGTCGTCAGCTCCTGGGCACCCGGCGCCTGGAACGTCACGATCATGCCGGGGTGGAGCTGGTCGGGGCGGCGATGCTCGACCAGGACCACGTCACCCGGGTTGAACGTGGGCACCATGGACCCGGACGTGACGATGAGCAGCTGCCGTCCGCTGTGCTGGACGAGCCCGAGGCCGAGCACGGTCGCGGCGGCCACGACCACGGCGACGGTGGTGAGCCCGCGGCGGACCCAGGTCAGGGCATGGCGGAGCAGCCGTGCCGATGGCGACGGTGCTCTCATGCCGCACTCCCCGGGTGGGGCTGGTGGAACGGTGGTGCCGAACCTGGACGGGGAGGCGCCAGCCCCAAGGCGTGACTCCCCGTCCGGGTCGTGGGTGCCGCGCTGAGACGGCAGTCGGTTACGGGTTGTTGGCCGTCTGCTCGGAGTAGAAGTCGAACGTCATCGCGGCGCTCTTGCCCTGGAACTTGTTGTCGACGTCCGAGGGCAGGCTTGCCCGGAAGCAGAGGGTCTCGCTCTGACCCGCGCTGAGGGGGCGATCTCCGGCCTGCGCGCCTCGCGTCGTGTCGCCGAAAAGCATCTTGCTGCTGAGCGGTCCATCGGTCGCAAAGAGCAGCGACCCCGTCGTGAAGGCATCCGCTCCGCAGGGGGCGTCAGTGGCGACAGCGGCGAGGCTCAGCTGGGAGGCCAGATTGGGGGTCGCGCCGTTCACTGAGGCGCCGAGGGAGTAGCGCGACGCCAAGGTCCCGGAGTTCTTGACGGTGATGGTCGAGTACCTGATGTCTCCCGGTGCCAGGTCCGTGACGTTGAACGCCGCCGATGTCGGAGTCGTCGTCAGGCTCACGGTGCCGGCGACGATCTTCGGCGCCACGTGGTTGGTGCTGGTGAAGAAGGCGCCGGTGGCCACGGTGGACAGGCCGGTGACGGTCACCCCCAGGACGCCCAGGCCCAGGGCCAGGCGGATGGCCTCGGCCTTCGCGATCCCTGTCATACGCACGGCAGAGCTCAGTGCCACTGGTCGATCCCCTCGGTCGGCGTGGTCGGTGCCACGTCGTCTGGCGGACCCCTGTGGCCCCCCCACTTGACGGATCAACTTAGCGTTCCTCCAAAGATTTGGTAAAGGATCGGCAAAAGATTTCGTGAAAGCGCTTCCCGGGCGCGGATCCTCTCCGCCGACGACCGCCAGGTGACTCACGGGTAAAGCTGGCCACCCGGCATACCGGGATGTATCCGGGCAATCCGGCACCTGCGGTGAGACGTGTGCGCGCCTGGCGGGGTCGTCTGGGACGATGGGCCGCCCGACGTGACCTACGCCACATGGAGGCTTTTTCGTGAGTCCGGACCCCGACCGCGAGGTCACCGCGACCTACCGCCTTCAGCTGCACGCCGGTTTCGGCTTCGCCGACGCCGAGGCGCAGGTGCCCTACCTCGCCGCGCTCGGGGTCAGCCACGTCTACCTCTCACCGGTCCTGCAGGCCGTCCCGGGCTCGATGCACGGCTACGACGTGCTCGACCACACCCGGGTCAGCAGCGACCTCGGCGGTGAGGACGCCCTGGTCCGGCTCGCCGAGGCCGCGCACGGGCACGGCCTCGGGCTCGTCGTCGACGTCGTGCCCAACCACATGGCCCTCGTCGCGCCCGAGAGCGCCAACGCCCCGCTGTGGCAGGTGCTGCGAGAGGGCCGCGACGCCCCCACCGCCGAGTGGTTCGACATCGACTGGAAGTCCGGCGGCGGGCGGCTCGGCCTGCCGATCCTCGGCGACACCCTGGGGGCCATCCTCGAGGCCGGCGAGCTCGTGCTCGGCGACCTCGACGGCGAGCCCGTCGTCCGCTACCACGACCACGTGTTCCCGGTCGCGCTCGGCACCGAGGGCGAGGACGTCGCCGAGGTGCTCGCCCGGCAGCACTACCAGCTCGCCTCCTGGCGCGAGACCGACACCATGCTCAACTACCGCCGGTTCTTCGAGATCGACGAGCTCATCGCGGTGCGGGTGGAGCTCGAGGAGGTCTTCGAGGCCACGCACCGGCTGCTGCTGGACCTCAACCACCGCGGTGTCATCGACGGCTTCCGCATCGACCACCCCGACGGCCTGGCCGACCCCGAGGGCTACCTCCAGCGGCTGCGCGAGACCACGCGCCCGGGCACGCTGGTGTGGGTCGAGAAGATCCTCGAGGGCCACGAGCGCCTCCCCACCACCTGGGCCTGCGACGGCACGACCGGGTATGACGCGCTGCAGGCCGTGCAGGCGGCCCTCGTCGATCCCGCTGCGGCAGAGGTGCTCGAGGAGTGCTGGGTCGCCGCCGGGGGAGAGCCCAGGCTGGCGCGCTCGGTCGAGCGGGCCAAGCGGCAGGTGGTCGACGAGTCCCTGGCCCCGGAGGTCGACCGGCTGACCCGACGCGCCCGGGAGGCGTTGCCGTCGCTGGACCCCGAGCGGCTGCGGCTCGCCGTGGTCGAGCTGCTGGTAGCCGGCGAGGTCTACCGCGCCTACGTCCGGCCCGACCAACGGCTCTCGCGTGAGGCCCGGCGCCGGATCGAGGAGGCGCGTGCCGCTGCGGCGGCCGCCCGGCCGGACCTCGAGGCGGAGGTCGATGCCCTGGTCGAGCTCGCGCTCGGGGAGGACGCCGACCTGCCTCCGGCCGCGGTGGACTTCGCCGTGCGCCTGCAGCAGACGTGGGGCCCGGTGATGGCCAAGGGCATCGAGGACACCACGTTCTACCGCTGGCACCCCCTGGTCGCCCTCAACGAGGTGGGCGCCGACCCGTCCGTGCTGGAGACCGGCTCGGCGGAGGCGCTGCACGGGTGGGCCGAGGCGCAGCAGCGGGACTGGCCGCGGGGCATGACCACGCTGTCCACCCACGACACCAAGCGCAGCGAGGACGTGCGCGCCCGGCTCCTCGCCGTAGCCGGCGACCCCGAGGCGTGGCAACGGTGCTCGGCCGCGTTCCGGGCGGCAGCCGACGAGTTCGGCGTCGACCGGCCGACGGCCCACCTGGTCTGGCAGACCCTCGTCGGCGTCGGCGACGTGGGGGCCGAACGCCTGCACGGCTACCTGGTCAAGGCCATGCGGGAGGCCAAGCAGCGCACCGCCTGGGTGGACGGCGACGAGGCCTACGAGAAGCGGGTGCTCGCGCTTGCCGACGCCGCGCTGGTGCCGGGTGCGCTGCGCGAGGTGTGGCTGGAGGCGTTGCGGCACAACGCCGTTGCCGTGCGGGCGACGGTGCTGGCGGCGAAGCTGCTGCAGCTGTGCCTGCCCGGCGTCCCGGACACCTACCAGGGTTGCGAGCTGGTCGACCTCTCGCTGGTCGACCCGGACAACCGGCGTCCGGTGGACTTCGCCCGCCGCCATGCCCTGCTCCACGCCCTCGCCGACGCAGATGTCGCACCGACCTTCCACGCCGCGACCCAACCCGCCGACCAACCCGCCGACCAACCCGCCGAGAGGGACGTTTCTCCGGGTTTCGGCGGCCCCGAAACACCAGGAACGTCCCTCTCGGCGGAGGGGGTTGGGGCGTCTGGCGGGCTCGACGGGCTCGACGGGGAGAAGCTGCTCGTCACCACCACGGCCCTGCGGCTGCGGCGCGAGGACCCCGAGGCGTTCGGCCTCGGCGCGACCTACCGGCCGCTGCAGTCCACCAGCGAGCATGCCCTCGGCTTCCTGCGATCCGACCGCGTCGCCGCGGTGGTCACCCGGGCGCCCGCCCGGCTCGAGCGCACCGGTGGGTGGTCCGACAGCGACACGGTGCTGCTGCCCGAAGGCGACTGGGAGGACCGGCTCACCGGCCGGGTCCACGTCGGCGGTGAGGTCGCCTGCGCCGACCTGTTCACCACCCGACCCGTCGCTCTTCTCGTGCGCCGATGACGAGCAACCACAAGGGAGTTCGCTCATGACCGAGGTCTCCGTCTGGGCGCCGTTCGCCAGGGACTCGGTCGACCTGGTCCTCGGCGACGCGCGCGTCCCGATGCGCCGTGACGCCGGCGGCTGGTGGCGGGGCGAGCTGCCCGAGGCGCCCGGCACGGCATACGCCTTTGCGCTCGACGGCGGTGACCCACGGCCCGACCCGCGCTCGCGGCGGCAGCCCGACGGCCCGCACGGGCGCTCGGTTGCCTTCGACCCCAACGGTTTCGGGTGGACCGACCAGGACTGGGCCGGGGTGCATCTGCCGTCCGCGGTCATCTACGAGCTGCACATCGGCACGTTCGCCATCGAGGGCACGTTCGACGCGGCCATCGAGCGGCTCGACCACCTCGTCGAGCTCGGCGTCGACCTCGTCGAGGTCATGCCCGTGGCGAGCTTCCCGGGCCGGCACGGCTGGGGCTACGACGGCGTCGACCTCTACGCCGCGCACGAGCCGTACGGCGGACCCGTTGCGCTGCAACGCTTTGTCGACGCCTGCCACGCCCGCGGGCTCGGCGTCTGCCTCGACGTCGTCTACAACCACCTCGGGCCGGACGGCAACTACCTCGGCGAGTTCGGGCCCTACTTCACCGACCGCTACGTCACGCCGTGGGGCCAGGCGCTCAACCTCGACGGCCCCGGCAGCGACGAGGTGCGCCGGTTCGTCCTCGACAACGTCACCCAGTGGCTGCGTGACTTCCACATCGACGCGCTGCGCCTCGACGCGGTCCACGCCCTCGTCGACGACCGGGCGCTGCCGCTGTTGGAGGAGATGGAGCGCGAGGTCGAAGCCCTTGCAGCAGAGGTGAACCGGCCGCTGTGGCTGATCGCCGAGTCCGACCGCAACGACCCCCGCACGGTCACCCGCCGCACCCCCGACCCCGACGCCGGCGGTGGCCTCGGGCTGCACGCGCAGTGGGCCGACGACGTGCACCACGCGCTGCACGTGGTGCTGACCGGGGAGACCTTCGGTTACTACGCCGACTTCGCCGCCCCCGGGGCGCTGGCCAAGGTGCTCACCACGCCGTTCTTCCACGACGGCACGTGGTCGAGCTTCCGCGAGCGGACGCACGGCCGGCCGGTGGACACGCTCCGGCTCGAGGGCTGGCACTTCGTCGCGTCGCTGCAGACCCACGACCAGGTCGGCAACCGCGCGGTCGGTGACCGGCTCAGCCAGCTCGTGCCGCCGGGTCTGCTCGCG
>DASSPC010000176.1:0-3361 GCA_035699865.1 Oryzihumus sp.
GGCGACCGTCACGGTCATCGACCCGCGCTCCTACATGACCTACCAGCCGTTCCTGCCCGAGGCCAGTGCCGGCAGCCTCAGCCCACGGCACGTGGTCGTGCCACTGCGCCGGGTGCTCAAGGGCGCCGAGATCATCAACGCACACGTGACCAAGGTCGACCACGCCCGCAAGGTGGTCACCGTCGAGCCGCT
Source organism: Oryzihumus sp. (assembly GCA_035699865.1). GTDB lineage: Bacteria > Actinomycetota > Actinomycetes > Actinomycetales > Dermatophilaceae > Oryzihumus. The sequence continues at coordinate 193 of DASSPC010000176.1, forward strand.
GGAGGGCCCGTCCTACGAGGTGCCCTACGACGAGGTCGTCGTCGCGCTCGGTTCCAAGGCGCGCACCCTGCCCATCCCCGGCCTGGCCGAGCAGGGCATCGGGTTCAAGACGGTCGAGGAGGCCATCTGGCTGCGCAACCACGTGCTGCGCTGCCTCGACCTGGCCGCCTCCACCCAGGACGCCGAGCGGCGGAGCCGGGCCCTGACGTTCACCTTCGTCGGTGGTGGCTACGCCGGCGTGGAGGCGATCGCCGAGCTGGAGGACATGGCCCGCTACGCGCTGCGCTACTACCCCCAGCTCCACCCCGACGAGCTGCGCTTCGTCCTCGTCGAGGCGACCGGCCGGATCCTGCCCGAGGTCGGCGAGGACATGGGCCGCTACACCCTCGACGAGCTGCGCCAGCGCGGCCTGGACGTGCTGCTGCAGACGCGGCTGGAGTCCTGCGTCGACGGCCACGTGGTCCTGTCCGACGGGCAGCGGTTCGACTCCGACACCGTGGTCTGGACCGCCGGGGTCAAGGCCAGCCCGGTGCTGGCCCACACCGACCTGCCGCTGGACGACAAGGGCCGCCTGCTGTGTGACGCCGACCTGCGCGTGCACGGCCTCACCGACGCCTGGGGCGCGGGCGACAACGCCGCCGTGCCGGACATCACCAACCCCGGGGCGCTCTGCTCGCCCAGCGCGCAGCACGCCGTCCGGCAGGCGACCCACCTCGCCGACAACATCGTGAAGTCCTTGCGGGGCAAGGAGATCGAGCCCTACCGCCACAAGCACGTCGGCTCCGTGGCCAGCCTCGGCCTGCACAAGGGCGTGGCCCAGGTCTACGGCGTCAAGCTGCGGGGCTGGCCGGCCTGGTTCATGCACCGGACCTACCACGTCTCCCGGGTGCCCACGCTCAACCGCAAGATCCGGGTCATCGTCGACTGGACGCTGGCGCTGTTCTTCAAGCGCGAGATCGTCAGCCTCGGCGAGATGGCCGCGCCCCGCGAGGAGTTCCACCAGGCCGCGGGCGGTGGCCAGTGAGCGTCCCCGGCCAGGTCATCGCGGTGACGGTGCTCGGCCAGGACCGTCCCGGCATCGTCGCGGACGTGACCGGCGCCCTCGCGGACCTGCACGGCAACCTCGAGGACTCGACCATGACGCTGCTGCGCGGCCACTTCGCCATGGTCCTGCTCGTGCGCACCGGCGCCGGTGTCGAGGCGGTGGAGTCCGCGCTGCGGCACCTCACCACGGACGGCTCCCTGGTCATCAACGCCCGCGTCCTCGCCGACACGGCCCCGAGCGCGCCGTCCGGGCCGTCGTACGCCCTGCACGTCCACGGCGCCGACCGTCCCGGCATCGTCGCGACCATCACCCGGGTGGTGGCCGAGCACGGCGGCAACATCGTCGACCTCGGCACCCGCCTCGGCGGCGAGCTCTACGTGCTCATGGCCGAGCTGGAGCTGCCCGACGTCGCGGCCGCGGAGGCGCTCGAGCGCGACCTGCGCATCGTCGCCGGCGAGATCGGCGTCGACGTCCACCTCTCGCCCGTCGAGGACGACCTCTTGTGAGCTCGCAGTCCGGGACCGACACCGGACCGCCACCGGGGTGGAGCATGCCCGTCCTGCCCGAGGGGCGGGTCCTCCCGGTCAGGCAGGCGCCCGACGCCGTCCTCGGCACGCCCGGGGCCGACGTCGACCCGATCGGCCGGGAGTCGGTGCAGCTGGCGGCTGATCTCCTTGCCACGCAACGGGTCTCACCCGGATGCGTGGGGCTCGCGGCGCAGCAGGTCGGCCTGGCCGTCCGCATGTTCAGCGTTGACGTGACCGGTCACCCGAAGACCCGCACGTGCCACGGCGCTTTCGTGCTGTGCAACGCCGAGGTGGTCAGCGCCACGCGCAGGGAGCGGGGCCGCGAGGGCTGCATGTCCGTGCCGGACTTCACCGCCGACGTCGCCCGCGCCCGCCGCCTGGTCGTCCGTGGCCAGCTGCCGGTCACGGGGGAGTGGGTCGAGGTCACCACGGACGCCTTCGAGGCGGTGGCCCTGCAGCACGAGGTCGACCACACCCGGGGCCTGCTGTTCCTCGACCGCGTGGCGGGCGCCCACGCGGTCCACCCGCGCCGCACGTATCTGTAGCCTGACGCCTGTCCCCGTAGCCCAACGGCAGAGGCGAGCGACTTAAAATCGCGCAAGTGCGGGTTCGAATCCCGTCGGGGGCACGCTGCGGGGAACTTCCTGGCCCCCTCGGGCCTTCTTCTCAGTGACGGGCCGCCGCCACGGCGGCATGACGTGCTGGAGGCACACGATGAGCAACCCGGTGTTCAACCGGATCGACAAGCAGGTCCGCCGCGGCGCCTATGCCGGCTTCGGCCAGCAGCCCCGGGCCGAGTGGTCCCCACCGCAGCAGCCTGCCGCGGCCGACCTCAGCGCCGAGCAGCTGCAGCAGATGTATGACGCGCAGCCCGCCACCGCGGCGCAGGCCCGCCGGATGACCCTCGACGACGTGGTGATGAAGACGCTGCTGCTGTTCGGCATCGTCGTCGCCGTCGCGGCCGCCTCGTGGGTCGTCACTGACACCAGCCCCGCCCTGGCGCTGCCGATCTGGCTGGCCGGCATGCTCGGCGGCCTCGTGGTCGGCCTGGTCATCGCCTTCCGGCAGAAGGTCAGCGTGCCGCTGATCCTCACCTATGCGGTGCTCGAGGGCGGCTTCGTCGGCGCGATCAGCCGGGTCTTCGAGTCCTACGCCCACGGCGTCGTCGGCCAGGCCGTGCTGGCGACGATGGCGACGTTCGCCGGCATGTTCATCGCCTGGAAGGTCGGCGTCATCAAGGTGACCGACCGCTCGCGGCGCATCTTCGGCATGGCGGTCATCGGCTACCTGCTCTTCGGCCTGGTCAACCTCGTGTTCGCCTTCGCCACCGGCGGCTGGGGCCTCATCGGCTCCCAGTTCGGCCTGCTGATCTGCGTCGTCGGTGTCGGCATGGCGGCCTACTCCCTGGCCATCGACTTCGACACCATCGACCGTGCTGTCGCCGCCGGGCTGCCCGAGCGCTACTCCTGGCTCATGGGCCACGGCCTGATCGTGTCGCTGGTCTGGCTCTACCTCGAGCTGCTGCGCCTGTTCACCCGGGCCCGCAACTAGTGCAGCCGCCCACCCCGGTGCCGGTCGAGGTCCGCACCGAGCTCGC
>DASSPC010000177.1:0-21677 GCA_035699865.1 Oryzihumus sp.
ACCAACGGCGCGGTCATCGCCGAGATCAAGGACTGACCCGCAGCCGGCACGAACGAGGGCCCCGACCACGTGGTCGGGGCCCTCGTGCGTCTCACTCCGGTGTGGGCACGCCCCAGCCGGGGCGGTGTGGGTCGGCGTCCGGGTCGGCCGGGGTCGGCTGCTGCGGCGGCTCCTGCCCCGGCAGCGGCTCCGGCTGCGGGACGGGCACGGGGCGCTCCGGCGGCGGTGGCGGTTCCGGCTCGATCGGCGGCTCGGACCCCGTGGGCCCCGGCGGCGGTATGCCGTCTGGCTGGCTCATGCGCTCGCCTCCCGTGCTGGCCGGCAACAGTTCGGACACTACCCGGCCACGGACCCGGTGCACCCCTCGGCACGGCGCCTGCGGCTGCCTAGACTGCCGGGCATGCTGTCCCACCTCGCGACCGCCGGCCACGCCTCGACGACGGGTTTCAACGTCACGAACCTGATCATCCTGGTCGTCGTGCTCGTGGTGCTGGTGCCGATCGTCAACCGGCTGCGCCGGTCGACCTCGGAGCGCCGGCGCGCCCGCTGGGCCGAGGAGGAGCGCCAGGCGCAGCAGGAGCAGCACCCGCAGCACCCCCAGCCGGACGCCTGAGGCTCGGAGGCCCGGGAGGCCTCGGCGTCAGTCGATGGTGTGCAGGCGGCGGGCCGCCTCGGCGATCGAGCCGGACATCGACGGGTAGACCGTGAACGTGCCCGCCAGCTGGTCGACAGTGAGCCGGTGCTGCACGGCCAGGGTGACCGGGTAGATCAGCTCCGAGGCGCGCGGCGCCACCACGACGCCGCCGACCACGGTGCCGATGCCCTTGCGGGCGAAGAGCTTGACGAACCCGTCGTGCACGTTCTGCATCTTGGCGCGCGGGTTGGTCGCCAGCGGCAGCGTCACCGTGTGGGCGTCGACCTTCCCCTCGTCGATGTCCCTCTGGGAGTAGCCGACGGTGGCGATCTCGGGGTCGGTGAAGATGTTGGCGCTGACTCCGCGCAGGTTGAGCGGCGCCACGGCGTCGCCGAGCGCGTGGGCCATGGCGATCCGGCCCTGCATCGCCGCGACCGAGGCCAGCGGCAGCACCCCGGTGCAGTCACCGGCGGCGTAGATGCCCCGGGCCGACGTGCGCGAGACCCGGTCGACCGTGATGTGGCCCGAGGCGGTCAGCTCGACGCCGGCCTCCTCCAGCCCCAGACCGGCGGTCTGCGGCACGGAGCCGACCGCGAGCAGGCAGTGGGAGCCCTCGACGGTGCGCCCGTCCTCCAGGGTCACGACGACCCCGTCGCCGGTCCGCTCGACCGAGGCCATCCGGGAGCGGTTGAGCACGGTCATGCCGCGGCGGCGGAAGACGTTCTCGATCACCTCGGCGGCGTCGGCGTCCTCGCCGGGGAGCACCCGGTCGCGGGAGGACACGAGCGTGACGTCGCTGCCCAGGCCCAGGTAGGCGTGGGCCAGCTCGGCGCCGGTCACGCCGGAGCCGACGACCACGAGGCGCTCGGGCAGCTCCTCGAGGGCGTAGATCTGCTGCCAGGTCAGGATCCGCTCGCCGTCGGGGCGGGCGGTGTCCATCACCCGCGGGGTGGCCCCGGTGGCGACCAGGACCACCTCGGCGTCGACGTCCTCGGTGCCGCCGGACTCCGCCTCGATCCGCACCCGGCCGGGGGCGAGCACGCGACCGACGCCACGGCATACGCGCACCCCCTCGGAGAGGAGGCGCTGCTCGATGTCGTGGGACTGGGCGGCCGCGAGCGCCAGGATGCGCGCGTTGACCCGCGAGGCGTCGGCGGTGGCCTCCTCGCCGGCGTGCGCGGCCTCGAAGCCCACCCCGAGCTCGGTGGCCGCCTCGAACCGCTGCATGAAGTCGCCGACCGAGATCAGGGTCTTGGACGGGACGCAGTCGGTCAGCACGGCCGCGCCGCCCAGGCCGTCGCGGTCGACGACGGTGACCGACGCCCCCAGGTGGGCGGCCACCAGGGCCGCCTCGTAGCCGCCGGGGCCCCCACCGAGCACGACAACAGACGTCTTCCGTTCAGTCACGCCCGCTATCCAACCATCCGGGGTGTGCCCTTCGGACTGTGGCCAGATCGACGCCGAGGCGTCATGATCCGTTTACCCGCTGTGGTCAGTGTTCGGTGCAGTCCCCCACGGCGCGGGGGCTCCCCTCGTGCCGACCGGCTGATGTCACCCCAGGAGGCTGACGTGAAGACCTTTACCCGTCCAGGAGTCGCGATGGTGGCCGCCCTCGCGGCGGTCGGTATCGCGGCCTGCTCCCCGCCCGCGAAGTCCGGCAGCTCCTCCGCCACCGGTGACAAGGCCGCCTCGGCCACGTCGGCCCAGGCCATGGGCGGGATGGACGCCCTGGTCGCCGCCGCCAAGAAGGAGGGCACGCTCAACGTCATCGCGCTCCCGCCGGACTGGGCCAACTACGGCGAGATCATCAAGGCGTTCACCGCCAAGTACGGCATCAAGGTCGACAGCGCCCAGCCCGACGCCTCCAGCGCCGACGAGATCACCGCTGCCAAGAACCTCAGCGGCCAGTCCAAGGCCCCGGACGTGTTCGATCTCAGCGCCGCCGTCGCCAGCGCCAACACCTCGATGTTCGCGCCGTACAAGGTGACGACGTTCGGCGAGGTGCCGGACAAGCTCAAGGACCCCAACGGGACCTGGGTCAACGACTACGGCGGCTACATGAGCATCGGCTACGACGCGGGCAAGGTCCCCGCCCCGGCGGCCGTGACCGACCTGCTCAAGCCCGCCTACAAGGGCAAGGTCGCACTCAACGGTGACCCGACCAAGGCCGGCGCGGCCTTCAGCGGCGTGGTCATGGCCTCCCTCGGCAACGGGGGCAGCGCCGACGACGTGAGCAAGGGCGTCGACTTCTTCAAGAAGCTCAAGGACGCCGGCAACTTCCTGCCGGTCGACCCGACGCCGGCGACCATCGAGTCCGGGCAGACGCCGGTCGTCATCGACTGGGACTACCTCAACGTCGCCCAGGGCGCCAAGCTCAAGGGCAAGCTCGACTGGAAGACGGTCGTGCCGGCCAACGCGGTCGTCGGCGGCTACTACGTGCAGGCGATCAACAAGGACGCCCCGCACCCGGCGGCGGCCCGGCTGTGGCAGGAGTTCCTCTACTCCGACCAGGGCCAGAACCTCTGGCTCAAGGGCGGTGCCCGGCCGGTCCGTGAGGACGCGATGACCAAGGCCGGCACCATCGACGCCGCCGCCCACGCCGCACTGCCGCCGACGCAGGGCACCCCGGTGTTCCTGACCCCGGAGCAGGAGACGAAGGCCAAGAACTACCTGGCCGCGAACTGGGCCAACGCCGTTGGCTGATCGACGACGCCCGGGGGCGCTCACCGGCGGAATGCCGGTGGGCGCCCTCATGGGCGTGCTCCCGTTCTTCGCCTACACCACGATCTTCCTGCTCATCCCCACGCTGGTCGTCGCCATCGGGGCGTTCCTGGGCGCGAACAACACCTTCACCACCAGCAACGTCCGGGCCCTGTCGCAGCCGGCGATCGTCTCCTCGCTGGAGCACTCGGTCATCCTCTCGGCGGTGACGTCGGTCGTCGGCGCGGTGGTCGGCGGGCTGCTCGCGTATGCCGTGACCACCGCCCGCGAGGGCGGCACCCTGCGCCGGCTGGTCACCTCCCTGTGCGGGGTGCTGGCCCAGTTCGGCGGCGTGACGCTGGCCTTCGCCTTCATCGCCACCGTGGGCCTGCAGGGCTTCCTCACCCTCCGGCTGCAGACGATCGGCATCGACCTGGGCAACAGCACCTGGCTGTTCGAGTGGAACAAGGGCCTGATGCTGGTCTACACCTACTTCCAGATCCCGCTGATGCTCATCGTCTTCCTGCCCGCCGTGGAGGGCCTGCGCCCGCAGTGGCGTGAGGCCGCCGAGACCCTCGGCGGCAGCGCCTGGGACTACTGGCGCCGCGTCGGCGGGCCGATCCTGGCGCCGTCCTTCATCGGCGCGACGCTGCTGCTGTTCACCAACGCCTTCAGCGCCTACGCCACGGCGGCCGCGCTGGTCTCGCAGGGCTCACCGATCCTGCCGCTCAACATCGCGGGCACGTTCAGCTCCGAGGTCATCCTCGGCCAGGAGAACATCGGCAAGGCGATGGCGCTGGCCATGGTCGCGGTGGTCGCCGTGGTCATGACGCTCTACGCGCTGCTCGAGCGGCGCACGTCGAAGTGGCTGGGCCGATGAGCCTGCAGGCGGCGCGACGCCGCAAGCAGGCGCTCTTCCGCTGGGTGGTCGTGGGGCTGGTGCTCACCTTCTTCGCCCTGCCGCTGTTCGGCATGCTCGAGTTCACCACCCGCGGGGCCGGCGGCTCCGGGCGCAGCCTGGACACCTGGGCCAAGCTGGTCGACTTCGGCGCGATCGACGCCAACTACCCCGACCTCAAGGAAGGCCTGATCGCCTCCGCGGGGCTGGCCGTGCTCACCGTCGTGATCATGCTGGTGCTGCTCGTCCCGACCATGACGTGGGTGCGGCTGCGGCTGCCGAAGCTGCGCCGCACGGTGGAGTTCATCTGCCTGCTGCCGCTGACCATCCCGGCCATCGTGCTGGTCGTCGGCCTGACGCCGGTCTACGCGTGGGTGACCTACCTGCTCAGCGAGGACACGATCTGGCTCTGCTTCGCCTACGTCGTCCTGGTGCTGCCCTACGCCTACCGCGCGCTGGACGCCGGGCTCGGGGCCATCGACGTCAAGACCCTCTCGGAGGCCGGGCGCTCGCTCGGGGCGTCGTGGTTCACGATCATGGTGCGCATCATCCTGCCGAACCTGCGCACCGCCGTGCTGTCCGCGTCGTTCCTGGCCGTGGCCCTGGTGCTCGGCGAGTTCACCATCGCCAACCTCTACAGCCGGGTGAACCTGCAGGTCGCGATCTTCCGCCTGGGCAAGAGCGACGCCCAGGTCTCGGTCGCGGTGGCCCTGGCCGCCCTGGCGTTCGCCTTCGCCGTGCTGTTCGCCCTGTCCTTCGTGGGCGTCACCCGCCGCGAGGCCCGGTCCCCCTTCACCCGCCGCGGCCGCCGCCGCGCCAAGGAGAGCTGATGTCCACGTCCACGTCGACGACCTCCGCCGCCCCCGCCGTCAAGGGCGTCGGGGTCCGGCTCACCGAGCTGCGGCGGTTCTACGGCAGCATCCACGCCCTGGACGGGCTCACCCTGGAGATCGCGCCCGGCGAGCTGGTCGCCCTGCTCGGCCCGTCGGGCTGCGGCAAGACCACCGCCCTGCGCGTCCTCGCCGGGCTCGAGGACGCCGACTCCGGCCGGGTCGAGGTCGGCGGGAGGGACCTGACCCGGGTGCCGACCAACAAGCGCGACATGGGCATGGTCTTCCAGGCCTACAGCCTGTTCCCGCACATGACGGCGCGGCAGAACGTCGAGTTCGGCCTGCAGATGCGGGGCCGCTCCTCGGCGCAGCGCCGGGAGCGGGCCGCGCAGATGCTGGACCTGGTCGGGCTCTCCGAGCAGGCCGACCGCTATGCCCACCAGATGTCCGGCGGCCAGCAGCAGCGCGTCGCCCTGGCCCGCGCCCTGGCCATCGAGCCGCAGGTCCTGCTGCTCGACGAGCCCCTGTCCGCCCTCGACGCCAAGGTCCGCGTCCAGCTGCGCGACGAGATCCGCCGGATCCAGCTCGAGGTCGGCACGACCACGCTGTTCGTCACGCACGACCAGGAAGAGGCGCTCGCCGTCGCCGACCGGGTCGGGGTCATGCGGGAGGGCAACCTCGAGCAGCTCGCCGCACCGCAGGAGCTCTACTCCCGCCCGGCGTCGGCGTTCGTCGCGGACTTCGTCGGGCTGACCAACCGGGTCCCGGCGACCGTCGCCGACGGCCATGCGCGGGTGCTCGGCGCCAGCGTGCCGCTGCTGCCCGGCTCGGCCGGCTCCGGCCCCGCCACCCTGCTGCTGCGCCCGGAGAGCCTCACCGTCGCCGCCGACCCGCAGGGCAGCGCGACCGTGCTGACGTCCAGCTTCCTGGGGTCGTGGGGCCGGGTGACCGCGTGCACCGACGACGGGCTCGAGCTGATGTGCCAGGTCGACAACGACGCCGTCGCCCGCTTCGCCCCGGGCGACCGGGTCACCCTCACCCCGCGGCAGACCCCCTCCCTCGCCGTCGCGGACTAGGACCCCACCGAACGCACGGAATCCGCCGAACCGGGCCCGTCAGGGCGCAGGTTCGACGGATTCGGTGCGTTCGGTCGGCTGCGGCGGCGGGCCCTGGCGCCGGGCACACGGCATACCGGTGGGCGGCGTAGCCGCTGTCGTCCCTTCTGCGGAGCCACCCGGCCAGCGCTCGGCGTAGACCTGCACGAGGCGGGCGACGCACGACCGCCGGAGGGGAGAACGTCATGAAGCGACTCACCGTCGTGGTCACCGCCGCCGTGGCCGCGGGGACGCTGGCCGCGACGCCGGTGGGGCTGGCTGCGGCGTCGCCGGGGACGCGGGCGAGCACCGCTGCCGCGGCCACGTCGGTGGCCTGGGGGACCTGCACGGACCCGACGCTTCAGCAGGCCCACGCGCAGTGCGGCACGGTGACGGTGCCGATGGACTACGCCAACCCCGGCGGCGGGACGGTCAAGCTCGCCGTCTCGCGGGTGCTGCACACCGTCCCGGCCAGCCGGTACCAGGGCGTCATGCTGGTCAACCCCGGCGGCCCGGGCGGCTCCGGCCTCATCTACTCGATCCTCGGCGGCTTCGTGCCCGGCGGCGCGGGCAACGCCTACGACTGGATCGGCTTCGACCCCCGCGGCGTCGGCTCCAGCCGGCCCGCCCTGTCCTGCGACCCCAACTACACCGCCGGACCGCGCCCGCCCTACGACCCGGTGTCGCACGGGACGGTCAACGCCTGGCTGGCCAAGGCCGCCGGCTACGCCAGGGCGTGCGGTCGCGCAGGGGGCGCGCTGCTCACGCACCTGACCACGGTCGACTCGGCCAGGGACATGGACAGCATCCGCAAGGCCCTCGGCGCCGGCAAGCTCAACTTCTACGGCTTCAGCTACGGCACCTACCTCGGTCAGGTCTACGCCACGCTCTACCCGGACAAGGTGCGCCGCTTCGTGCTCGACTCCAACGTCGACCCGCGCGGGGTCTGGTACCAGGACAACCTCGGCCAGGACCGCGCCTTCGAGGTCGTCCTGACCAGGTTCTTCGGCTGGATCGCGAAGTACGACGCGACCTACCACCTCGGCACCACCGAGCACGCGGTCGAGCAGCAGTGGTACGACGCCAAGGACAAGCTCCAGCACGACCCGGCCGGCGGGGTCGTCGGCGCGGCCGAGTGGACCGACATCTTCACCGGCGCCGGCTACGTGCAGTTCATGTGGCCCGACCTGGCGAAGCTGTTCAGCGGCTGGGTGCACACCCCGAACAGCAAGACGCTGGTCGACGCCTACAACGGCTCGGCCTCCGTGGGCGACGACAACGGCTACGCGATGTACCTCGGCGTGCAGTGCGTCGACGCCCCGTGGCCGCACAGCTGGTCGACCTGGAAGCGTGACAACACCCGGGTGGCGAAGCAGGCGCCGTTCCTGACCTGGAGCAACGCGTGGTTCAACGAGCCGTGCCGGGTCTGGCCGGCCGCCGCCCACGAGCGGGTGCACGTCGACGGTCGTGACGTGCCGCCGATCCTGCTCGTCGACGAGACGCTGGACGCGGCCACGCCGTACCCGGGCAGCCTCGAGGTGCGCCGGCGCTTCCCGGAGGCGTCGCTGATCGCCCTGCCCGGCGGGACCAACCACGCGTTCTCGCTGTCGGGCAACACCTGCCTGGACAGCAAGATCGCGGCGTACCTGGCCGACGGGACGCTGCCGGACCGCAAGGCCGGCTCGGGCGCCGACGCCACGTGCGCGCCCCTGCCGCAGCCGGTCCCGTCGGCGGCCTCCGCGTCGACCTCGACGGGTGGCGCGACCCGGGCCCCGATGCGGGCACGGCTCGCGGTCCTGCGCTGACGCGAAATGGAGGGACCCCGGTATGCCGCCCACGCGGCATACCGGGGTCCGTCACCGTGGGCGGGTCCCGCGCAGGGGTCAGCGCATGTTGCCGGTGTGGCCCAGGGAGTAGCGACCCGGCTGCGGCCAGACGGCCAGGCCGTGCGGGCCGGCATCGACCGGGATGCGGCGCAGCACCTTGCCGGTGCGGGTGTCGAAGACGTAGACCACGCCGTTGTAGCGCCCGGACAGCCACAGCTTGGTGCCGTCGGCGCTGACCCCGCCCATGTCCGGGGATCCGCCGCCGGGGATGGTCCAGGTGGCGACGACCTTCAGCGTCGCGGCGTCGAGCACCGAGATGGTGCCCACGTCACGGTTGCTGACGTAGAGGCGCTTCGCGTCCCGGGAAGGGTAGATGCCGTGCGTCCCGGTCCCGAGGTGGATGAAGCGCTGGATCTTCAGCGTCTTGGCGTCGATCACCCAGATGCCGTTGCGGAGCATGTCGGCGGCGATGAAGCGCGTGCCGTCGGGGGTCAGCCGCACGTCCTGCGGCATCGAGGAGGCACCCGGCATGAGGCCGGCCTTGGCGCCACCCATGCTGTGGGCCATCGCCGGGGAGGTGGCCCCGGGGGTCTTGACGGCGTTGAGGTCGATCACCTTCATGATCCGGGTGGCGTTGCGGTCGACGACCAGGAGCCTGCCGCTGAACTCGCAGCTGGCCACGAAGAACGACTCGTCCGCGGAGAAGTCGGCGTGGTTGACGCCGTGGCACGGCACCGGCAGCGACCGCTGCAGCCTCATCGTGTGCGGGTCACGCACGTCGATGCGACGCAACCGCTCGGCCATGACCAGGGCGTGCTTGCCGTCGGGGGTGAAGTAGAGGTTGTAGGGGTCCTCGACGGGGACCCGCGGCCCCGGCTTGCCGGTGCGCGGGTTGATCGGGATGAGGTCGTTGCCGTGGTCGTCATTGACCCACAGGGTCTTCTTGTCCCAGCTGGGCACCACGTGCTGGGGCTCGGCGCCGGTCGGGTAGCGGGCGATGACCTGGTAGGTCGTCGGGTCGATGACCTGCACGGTGTTGGAGATGGTGTTGGGCACGTAGACCAGCTGCTTAGCGCTCGTCGCCGCGCCGCTGATGTCGCCGGGGCCGGTGTGCGCGTAGACCACGTCGGCGGCCGACGTCGTCGAGGAGGGGCTCCCCGGGGACGTCGCGCGGGTGCTCGACGGGGCGCCGGTGCCCGGCGCGGACGTGGCCCGGGTCGTGGCCGCACTGGAGCCCCCGCCGGTAGCGGCACAGGCCGACAGGAGCACGGCGACGGTGACGGCGAGCGCGGCCGCGGTGCGGTGGCCGGGGCGGTGCGGGGTCAGCACTGAGCGTCCCTTTCGAGGGGTGGGTGAAGTCGAGGTCATCGTGGCAGAGGTCACGCGCCGTCACGAAGGAGGCGCGACAGGGTCACGGGCTCGAGCCCCTTCGCCTTCAGACCGGTGAAGATGGCCGGCAGCGCGCTGAGCGTGCCCTCGTGGCCGAAGTGCAGGCTGACGATCGAGCCCGGCTGCACCGCCGCGAGCGTGCGCGAGCGCACGAGCGCGGCGCCCGGGTCCCTGAAGTCCTCCGGGTCGACGTCATAGGAGACACACCGGTGGTATCCCGCGGCCTCGGCCGCCGCCCGGATCGTCGCCGTGCTGTGCAGCGTGCCGGAGGGACGGAACCACCAGCCGGCCGTGCCCGTGGCCGCGCGCAGCGCCTCGGCGCCCCGCACCGCCTCGGTGCGGGCCTGGTCCGCCGTCAGCTGCTTCATCTGCTGGTGGCTCCACGTGTGGTTGCCGAGCTCGTGGCCTCCGGCCAGGACCTCGGCGGCCATGTGCGGCTCGGCCTGCAGCCACTGTCCGACGGCGAAGACGGTGACGCGCGCCTGGTGGGTCTTGAACACCTGCAACAGCTGGCGGGCGATGGCCGGGTCACCGGCGCCGTGGAACGTCAGCGCGACCTCCTGCCGGGTGCGCGGTCCGTGGACGATGTCCGGTCCGCTCGTCCGGGCGATGGCCGGCTGCGGGGCCGGTCCGTTCGCCGCGCTGGCCGACGCGTGCGGGGATGGTCTGGTCGTGGAGGTCGTGGTCGGCCGGGATGTCGAGGTCGCGGGCGCGGCAGACCGGCTCTTGCTGGCGGCGGGGGCGCACGCGGCGGTGCCCAGGACCGCCGCGAGGGACACCAGGGCAGTGCGGCGGTCCGGGCCGGTCGGGTGCTGGCTCGGCTGCTGGTCGTCAGTCACGGCGGCAGTGTCGCAGCCCAATCTCAGAGCAACCTGCGTGCGGGTTGTGCGTGCCTGACGGGGCCGAGGCCCGCACGCTCCCCGCTGGGTAGGCTGCCGCCCGTGACTGAGACCACACCCCGCGCCCTCGACCTGTCCGACCCCGCCACCGACCCCTTCGAGGTCGCCCGGGCTGCCGCTGCGGTCATCGCCGAGCGGACCGGTGTGGCCCGGCACGACGTGGCGCTGGTGCTCGGCTCAGGCTGGGGCCAGACCGGCGACCTCATCGGCGAGACGCTGACGACGATCGACAACGCCGACGTGCCGGGCTTCGCCAAGGCCGCGGTGGCCGGTCACTCCGGCGTGATGCGCTCGGTGGCCATCGGTGACACCGGCCGCCGGGCCCTGGTCTACGGCACCCGCACCCACTTCTACGAGGGCAAGGGCGTGCGCTCGGTCGTGCACGCGGTGCGCACCGCTGCCGCGGCCGGCTGCCGCACGATCGTGCTCACCAACGGCTGCGGCGGGCTCAACCCCGCCTGGGGCCCGGGCACCCCGGTGCTCATCCGCGACCACATCAACCTGACCGCGCACTCCCCCATCGAGGGCGCCAACTTCGTCGACCTGACCGACCTGTACTCCCCGCGCCTGCGCGGCCTGGCCCGCGAGGTCGACGCCGACCTCGACGAAGGCGTCTACGTGCAGTTCCGCGGCCCGCACTACGAGACCCCGGCCGAGGTGCAGATGGCCAAGGTCATCGGCGGCGACCTCGTCGGCATGTCCACGACCCTGGAGGCCATCGCCGCGCGGCAGGCCGGCCTGGAGGTGCTCGGCATCTCCCTGGTCACCAACCTCGCCGCCGGCATCTCCGACCAGCCCCTGGACCACGCCGAGGTGCTCGAGGCCGGCAAGGCCGCCGCCGAGCGCTGCGGCCGCCTCCTCGCCGCCGTCGTCGCGAAGATCTGAAGGGACCCGAGATGACGTATCTCGCGCGGCACGGCCGCGGGGACAGCACCCCGGTGACCACGGAGAGCGAGGTCGCCGAGCTCGTCGAGGCCGCCACCGCGTGGCGCGACGACGACCCCGACACCGCCACCCGCACCGAGCTCGACGGTGTCCTGGCCGCGGTGCGCGACGGCGACCCCGCCGCGGCCGCCGACCTGGCCGACCGGTTCGCCGGCATGCTGGAGTTCGGCACCGCCGGGCTGCGCGGCGCCCTCGGCGCCGGCCCGAACAGGATGAACCGCAGCGTGGTGATCCGCGCGGCCGCCGGCCTCACGGCATACCTGCAGCAGCGCGAGGAGAGCCCGCTGGTGGTGGTGGGCTTCGACGCGCGGCACAACTCCGACGTGTTCGCGGCCGACACCGCCGCCGTGGTGACCGCGGCTGGTGGGCGGGCGATGGTGCTGCCGCGGCCGCTGCCGACCCCGGTGCTCGCGTTCGCGGTGCGCCACCTCGGTGCCGCGGCCGGCGTCATGGTCACCGCCAGCCACAACCCGCCGCAGGACAACGGCTACAAGGTCTACCTCGGCGACGGCAGCCAGATCGTGCCGCCGGCCGACGCCGGCATCGCCACGCAGATCGCTCGGGTCGACACGGTGGCCTCGGTGCCGCGCGCCGAGTCCGGCTGGACCACGCTCGGGGACGAGGTGCTCGAGGCCTACCTCGACGCGACCGCAGCCGTCGTGGCCGCGGACAGCCCGCGCGACGTGGACGTCGTCCACACCGCCCTGCACGGGGTGGGCAGCGACGTGGTGCTCGCGGCGTTCGAGCGGGCCGGCTTCCGCGCCCCTCATGTGGTCGGCAGCCAGGCGGCGCCGGACCCGGCGTTCCCGACCGTCTCCTTCCCCAACCCCGAGGAGCCCGGCGCGATCGACGCCGCCCTCGAGCTGGCCCGCCGGGTGCGCCCGGACGTGGTGCTGGCCAACGATCCGGACGCCGACCGCTGTGCCGTCGCCGTGCCGGACCCGGCCGCGGTCACCGACGAGAACCCCACGGGCTGGCGAATGCTGCGCGGGGACGAGGTGGGTGCCCTGCTCGGCGCCCACGTCCTCGAGCGCGGGGTCGGTGCCGACGCGGTGTTCGCCAACTCGATCGTGTCCTCGCGGCTGCTCGCGGCGATGGCCCACGCAGCCGGGCTGCGGCACGAGGAGACGCTCACCGGGTTCAAGTGGATCTCCCGGGTGCCGGGGCTGCGCTACGGCTACGAGGAGGCCCTCGGCTACTGCGTCGACCCGGAGACCGTGCGGGACAAGGACGGGGTCAGCGCCGCGCTGATGGTGGCGGAGCTGGCGGCGATGCTCAAGGCCCAGGGCCGCACCCTGCTCGACGTGCTGGACGACCTCGCGGTCGCGCACGGCGTGCACGCGACCGACTCGTTCTCGGTGCGGGTGGCCGACCTGTCGCTCATCGGCACCGTGATGCAGCGGCTGCGCGAGGCCCCGCCGGCCGAGGTCGCCGGGGTGGCGGTCGAGCGCGCCGACGACCTGGCCGCCGGCTCGGAGCAGCTGCCGCCGACCGACGGGCTGCGCTACTACCTGGCCGACGGCAGCCGGGTCATCGTGCGCCCGAGCGGGACCGAGCCCAAGCTCAAGGTCTACCTCGAGGCGGTCGTGCCGGTGGACGGCCCGGACGGGCTGGGCCCGTCGCGCGCCGAGGCCGGGCGCCGGCTGGCCGCGGTCCGGGCCGCGATGGAGCAGCTCACCTCCGTCTGACCCCACCCATCGCGCACGTCAGGGCTGCGGGAGGGGCCGGTGACGGCCCTCCCGGCAGCCCTGTCCTGCGCACGGCGGCTACTTCGGCGGCAGGGACCGCGCGTACGTCAGGCCACGCTCGACCCAGTCCCGCAGCTGGTCCTCGCGCTCGACCGCCGCCAGGTCCACCCGGAGCCAGCCGTCCATCTCGCGGCCACGCATCACGACCCGGCGCACCGCCTGGCCGTCGACGAGCGCCCCGGTGTCGGCGGGGTCCACCCGCACCATGAGGCCACCCTGCCCGCTGGCCGAGACGGCCAGGTTGCCGCCGGCCAGGAAGCCGAGGCCGCCGAACATGCGTTTCTCGCGGATGCCCGGCTCGTCCTGCACTGCTTCGCGGATCCGGTTGGCGAGGTCCTCGTCATACGCCATGTCCGTCAGTGTCGCGCGGCCCACTGACAGCGCTCAGCGTTGCGCCCACGCCGATCATCCCCCGCTCGCGAAAGGGAACATACTCAGTTACCGCCGCGGGCCAGGACGCTGGGGTTGGTAAGGATCCCGGCCCCGACGACACCAACAGCATGTCGGCCCGCATCCCGCCTCGTGAGCGGCGCTGGACCGGTCAACAGCGAAGGGAAGGTGCTCGTCATGACCCACTCGCAGCGCCTCCGGCCCACGCGCCCGGCCACCGCACACAGCAGCAGGACCCTGCGGCCGACCCCGCACGGCACCTGAACGGCAGGCCAGGATGGACTGGGCCGGCTGGGCGATCTTCGGACTGGTGGCCACCGGTGCGCTGACCGCCGTGATGACCACCGCCCAGCTGGCCGGCCTGACCCGCCTGGACCTGCCCCTCGTGCTCGGCACCCTGGTCACCGAGGACCCCGACCGGGCCCGGGCCGCCGGCTTCGCCATCCACCTCGGCGTCGGCCAGCTGTTCGCCCTGGGGTACGTGTTGGTGTTCGCGCTGCTGCACCGGGCCACCTGGTGGCTCGGCGGCCTGCTCGGTCTCCTGCACGTCGGCGTGGCTCTCATGGTGCTGCTGCCACTACTACCCGGGCTCCACCCCCGGATGGCCTCCCACCGCGCCGGCCCCGCCAGCACGGCGGTGCTCGAGCCGCCGGGACCGCTGGCGCTCAACTACGGCGCCCGCACGCCGGCCGTGGCCATTGCTGCACACCTCGTGTACGGGACCGTGCTCGGGCTGCTCCTCCAGGCCCGCTGACATGAGGCCGATCGCCGACTACGGCCTGCTCGGTGACACCCGCACCGCAGCCCTGGTCGCCAGCGACGGGTCGCTGGACTGGCTCTGCGTGCCGCGCTTCGACGGTGAGCCGGTCTTCGGCCGCCTCGTCGGGGGACCTGCTGCCGGGTCCTTCCGGGTGGGGCCCGCCGGCGCCGCCCCCGTCCTGGAGCGGCACTACCTCCCGCACACGAGCACGCTGCGGACCACCTGGGCCACCCCCAGCGGCCGGCTCACCCTCACCGAGGGCATGGTGGCGGAGGTTGCCGGACGGCTGCTGCCGGCCACCCTGCTGGTGCGCAGGCTGTCCGCGGAGGGTGGACCTGCCGAAGCCGTCCTCGAGGTCGACCCCCGCCTCGGCGAGCGTCACCGCAGGCCGCGGGTCCGGCACCGTGGCCGGGACCTGGTGTTCGAGTGGGGGTCGCTGGCTGTCTCGCTCACCAGCGACGCGCCCTCAGCCATCACGGTGGGCGGGCCGGTGCCGGTCACCGTGACGCCCGACCGGCCGGTGACCTTCGTCGTCGCCGTCGCCCACCGCGAACCGCTCATCCACGTCGACCCGCGCCTGGCATGGCGACTGCTCACCGAGGACCAGGCCCGGTGGAGGGAGTGGAGCGCGCAGATCGACCAGGACCTCCCGTTCCGGGACGCCGTCGTGCGCAGCCTGCTGACCCTGCGGTTGCTGACCTACTCCCCCTCCGGTGCGCCCGTGGCGGCACCGACGACCTCACTCCCGGAGGAGGCCGGCGGCGTGCGGAACTGGGACTACCGGTACGCGTGGCCCCGCGATGCCAGCATCGGCGTGGCCGCCTTCCTCAACGTCGGCAGGGTCCGGGAGGCGCGCGGGTTCCTGTGGTGGCTGCTGCACGCGAGCCGCCTGCAGCGCCCCCGGCTGCCGGTGATGTTCACCCTCGACGGGCGCCCCGCTCCGCCGGAGCGCACCCTGCGGGACTGGCCCGGCTACGCACACAGCGTGCCGGTGCGGGTCGGCAACGGCGCCGCCGGACAGCACCAGCTCGACGGGTACGGATGGGTCGTCGATGCCGCCTGGGTCCTGGTCCGGGCCGGGCACCCGCTCTACCCGGAGACGTGGCGTGCGATCCGCGGGTTCGCCGACCTGGTGGCCACCCGTTGGCAGGAACCGGACGCCGGCATCTGGGAGGTCCGCGGGGACGCGGCGCACCACGTGCACTCCAAGCTCATGGGCTGGTTGGCGCTCGACCGGGCCCTGCGCATCGCCGAGACGCACGGACTCCCGGCGCGCCAACGGCAACGGTGGATGGCCGCCCGGGACGCCATCGGCGAGCAGGTCAGGCAGCGCGGGTTCGCCCCCGACCTCGGCAGCTACACCCGCAGCTACGGCTCGCGCGACCTCGACGCCGCGCTGCTCGTCCTGCCCCTGATCGGTCTGGAGGACCCTCGCTCACCCCGCGTCCGCGGCACGCTGGCCGCCATCCGCGAGCAGCTGTCCGCCGGCGGCCCCCTGCTGCACCGGTACCCGCCGGGAGCCGATGGGCTGCCGGGCGGCGAGGGCGCTTTCCTGCCCTGCTCCTTCTGGCTGGTCCAGGCGCTGGCGTGCGCCGGTCTCCGGTCCGAGGCCGGAGAGCTCTTCGAGCAGATGCTCCGGCGGGCGAGCCCCCTCGGTCTGTACGCCGAGGAGATGGACCCGGGCACCGGGGAGCAGCTGGGCAACTACCCGCAGGCCCTCACCCATGCGGCGCTGGTCCAGGCCGCCCTGGCGCTCCGTGAGTCCATGGACACCACGTCGGCCCCCGCTGGAGCCGCAGTCCCGGAATGACCTCAGTCAGAGGACGGTGAAGACGAGCACGCCGAGCGCCGGCACCACGAGGGCGGCCAGCACGAGCGGCACCCAGCGCACCGTCACGCGCGGCTCGGCCGGCGGGGTGATCTCGCCGCGGGCGACGGCCGCGGCATACGCCGCCTTGGTGTCCTCGATGATGTCGGCGACCGAGCGCGAGGTCACCTTGCGCCCGCCCGGCTCGGGGGCACCGGTGGTGTCCTCCTTGCTGTAGCGCTGCAGGGCGGAGGAGGCACCGAAGCCGGCCCCCAGCAGGCCGCCGGTCGCGCCCTTGGGGCGGTCGATCTGCGAGGAGACCGCCCAGGCGGTGTAGCCGCGCTCGCCGACGAAGACGCGCACGTTCCACCGCGCCTCGACGTCGGTGAGCAGCTGCCACGGCACGTGCACGTCGCGCGCGACGTTGCGCAGCGTCACCCCCTCACCGTCGAGGACCACCGCCGGGCGCAGGAACATCGCCCACGAGCCGGCGATGCCCAGCAGCAGGAGGCACAGGAACAGCGGCGAGGCGGCGGTGCTCCAGGACAGGAGCATCGACCCGATGAGCACCGCGGCGGCGGCGATGAACAGCAGCGCGACCAGCTGGGACGAACGCTGGCGGTAGGTCCGGCTGGTGGCGGCGGTGGCGGGAGGAGTCATGACCTCGGGTTCTTCGGGTGTGGCGTCGCGGTCTGCGGCGCCGTTCGGGGCGTCTAGAGCCACGAGCATAGGCCGATAGACTCGCCGCGTGAGTTCTTCCCCCGCAGCCGAGAGAGCAGCTGACCTGCTCGGCATCGGCACCCTGACCAACGCCGCGCTGACGACGTGGCTCCACGGCCTCCCCGGCGTCGACCAGGTGGGCGCCGAGGCGCGCGCCGCCGGCCTCGGCACCCGCTCGATCAAGACCACCGCCAAGGCGTGGGCCATCGACACCGCCATCGGCATGATCGACCTGACCACGCTCGAGGGCGCGGACACCGAGGGCAAGGTGCGCTCGCTGTGCGCCAAGGCCAGGAACCCCGACCCGTCCGACCCGTCGACGCCGCGCGTCGCCGCCGTCTGCGTCTACAACGACCTGGTCCCCGTGGCCGTGGATGCGTTGCGGGGCACCGGGATCCACGTCGCCGCCGTCGCCACCGCGTTCCCCTCCGGGCGCGCGTCGATGGAGGTCAAGCTGGCCGACACCCGTGACGCCATCAAGAACGGCGCCGACGAGATCGACATGGTCATCGACCGTGGCGCGTTCCTCTCCGGCCGCTACCTGCAGGTGTTCGAGGAGATCGCGGCGATCAAGGCGGTCTGCACCGAGGGCGGCGCCAACGCGCACCTGAAGGTCATCATGGAGACCGGCGAGCTGGTCACCTACGACAACGTCCGTCGCGCGTCGTGGCTGTCGATGCTGGCCGGTGGCGACTTCATCAAGACCTCGACCGGCAAGGTCTCCCCCGCGGCGACCCTGCCCGTCACCATGATCATGCTCGAGGCCGTCCGCGACTGGCGCGAGCTCACCGGCCAGATGGTCGGCGTCAAGCCCGCCGGCGGGATCAAGACGACCAAGGACGCGATGAAGTACCTCGTCATGGTCAACGAGATCGCCGGCGAGGACTGGATCGACCCGGACTGGTTCCGCTTCGGCGCCTCGAGCCTGCTCAACGACCTGCTCCTGCAGCGCCAGAAGCTGGCCACCGGCCACTACTCCGGCGCCGACTACGTCACGATCGACTGAAGACCGCGAGGCGATAACTGTGTCCAAGTTTGAGTACGCGCCCGCGCCTGAGTCGCGGGCGATCGTCAACATCAAGCCCTCCTACGGGCTGTTCATCGGCGGTGAGTTCGTCGAGTCCGAGGGCGGCTCCGCCTTCAAGACCATCAGCCCCGCCACCGAGGAGGTCCTCGCCGAGGTCACCGAGGCCAGCGAGGCCGACGTCGACCGCGCGGTGCGCGCGGCCCGCCGCGCCTACGACGGCGCCTGGGGTCGCCTCTCCGGTGCCGAGCGCGGCAAGTACCTCTTCCGTATCGCGCGCATCCTGCAGGAGCGCGCCCGCGAGTTCGCGGTCCTGGAGAGCATCGACAACGGCAAGCCGATCAAGGAGTCGCGCGACGTCGACGTCCCGCTCGCCGCGGCGCACTTCTTCTACCACGCCGGCTGGGCCGACAAGCTGGACTACGCCGGCCTCGGGGACAACCCGCGCTCCATCGGCGTCGTCGGCCAGGTCATCCCGTGGAACTTCCCGCTGCTGATGCTGTCGTGGAAGATCGCCCCGGCCCTGGCCGCCGGCAACACGGTGGTGCTCAAGCCGGCCGAGACGACGCCGCTGACCGCGCTGCTGTTCGCCGAGGTCTGCCAGCAGGCCGACCTGCCGGCGGGCGTGGTCAACATCCTCACCGGCGCCGGCGACACCGGCCGCGCGGTCATCGAGCACCCGGGCGTCGACAAGGTCGCGTTCACCGGCTCCACCGACGTGGGCAAGGCCATCGCCCGCTCCATCGCCGGCACCCGCAAGCGGGCCACGCTGGAGCTCGGCGGCAAGGCGGCGAACATCATCTTCGACGACGCCGCGATCGACCAGGCCGTCGAGGGCATCGTCAACGGCATCTTCTTCAACCAGGGCCACGTCTGCTGCGCGGGCTCGCGCCTGCTGGTCCAGGAGTCCGTGGCCGAGGAGGTCGTCAGCCGCCTCAAGCGCCGGCTGAAGACCCTGCGCGTCGGCGACCCGCTGGACAAGAACACCGACGTGGGCGCGATCAACTCCGCCGCCCAGCTGGCCCGCATCCGCGAGCTGTCCGACATCGGTGAGGCCGAGGGCGCGCAGCGCTGGACCGCCCCGTGCGACCTGCCCGAGCGCGGCTTCTGGTTCGCCCCGACGGTGTTCACCGGCGTCTCGCAGACCCACCGCATCGCCCAGGAGGAGGTCTTCGGCCCGGTCCTGTCGGTGCTGACCTTCCGCACCCCGCAGGAGGCCGTGGCCAAGGCCAACAACACGCCCTACGGCCTGTCCGCCGGCGTGTGGACCGAGAAGGGCTCGCGCATCCTCTGGATGGCCGACCAGCTGCGCGCCGGCGTGGTCTGGGCCAACACCTTCAACCGCTTCGACCCGACCTCGCCCTTCGGTGGCTACAAGGAGTCCGGCTACGGCCGCGAGGGTGGCCGCCACGGCCTCGAGGCCTACGTCACGACAGGAGCCGCCAAGTGAGCCCCGCCGCAACCCGGAAGAAGGCGACCACCGAGGCCGCCGAGCCGCGGGTCGAGATCCGCAAGACCTACAAGCTCTACGTCGGCGGCGCGTTCCCCCGCAGCGAGTCCGGTCGCACCTACGAGGTGACCGACAGCCGCGGCCGGTTCCTGGCCAACGCGGCCATGGGCTCGCGCAAGGACGCCCGTGACGCCGTCGTCGCCGCGCGCGGCGCGTTCGCCAAGTGGGCCGGCGCCACGGCATACAACCGCGGTCAGGTCCTCTACCGCGTCGCGGAGCTGATGGAGGGCCGGCGCGCGCAGTTCGTCGCCGAGGTCGCCGCGGCCGAGGGCGTCACCGCCGCCAGGGCGGAGACGCTGGTGTCGCAGGCGATCGACCGGTGGGTCTGGTACGCCGGCTGGCCGGACAAGCTGGCCCAGGTCCTCGGCGGCCTGAACCCGGTGGCGGGTCCGTACTTCGACATCTCGGCCCCCGAGCCGACCGGCGTCGTCGCCGCCCTGGCGCCGCAGAAGTCCTCGCTGCTCGGCCTGGTCTCGGTGCTCGCGCCGATCGTGGTCAGCGGCAACACCGCCGTCGTCCTCGCCAGCGAGGACCGGCCGCTGCCGGCGATCACCCTGTCCGAGGTGCTGGCCACCTCCGACGTGCCCGGCGGCGTGATCAACCTGGTCACCGGCCGGACCGCCGAGGTGGCCCCGTGGCTGGCCTCGCACATGGACGTCAACGCGATCGACCTCGCCGGCGCGGCCGGCGCCGAGGGCCTGGCGTGGGGCGACCTGGAGCTGGCCGCCACCGACAACCTCAAGCGGGTCGTGCGCCCGGCCGGCACCGGTGAGTCCGCGGTCGAGCCGGACTGGACGGTCACGCCGGACCTGTCCCGGATGCGGGCCTACCTCGAGACCAAGACGGTCTGGCACCCCAAGGGCGTCTGAGCACCCCCGAACCCCTGACCCGAGGGACCTCGCGCACGGCGCGGGGTCCCTCGGCGCGTTCCCGCCGGCTGCGCGGCGCTCACCAGCGCAGGCCGGCCGCGCTCAGCTCCGCCTCGGTGGCCAGCCGCTCGGCCTGCCCGAACGGGTCACGCTCCGGGGCAGGCACGCCCAGGGCGCTGCAGGCGTCGCGGAGCGCATGGTCATAGGCCCAGCTCACCGCGAGCAGCCGGTGGTAGAGCGCGGGGATGTGCGGGTTGGCCAGCAGCCGCGCCCGCTCGACGTCGAGGCGGTGCAGGTCGGCGCAGATCCGTTCCAGCGACGGAGCCGTCGGCTGCGGCGGCACGCGCGAGACTCCCAGTGCGTGCCCCAGTGCAACGACGACACGCACCGTCGCCGCAGTGGCCCGGTGCAGGCTGCCCATGCCTCCAGCATGCGCCGCGGTATGCCGGCCGCGCCAGCAGTTGCGACCCATCTGTGACCTCTGTCCCCCCTCTGCACGCCCCAGCCTCCGGCGACCCGCCGGGAGGGACGTTCCGCGGGGTCGGCGACCCGCCCCAACCCCGAGGAACGTCCCTCGCGGCGCGAAGGGGGGGGTGGCGGGGACGGCATACAATCTGGGTCCGTGCCAGCTGATCCCGCCCCGGTGTCCGTGCACGACTCCCCCGCTGCCCCGGCAGGTGCTCCGGCGTCGGCGGCCCGCCGCCGAGTGGTCGTCCTGGCCGGGCCGAGCGGGTCGGGCAAGTCCCGGCTGGCGCGACGGCTCACCGAGCGGCACGGCTGGCCCGTGGTCCGCCTCGACGACTTCTACCGCGACGGGGACGACCGGCTGCTGCCGGTGCTCGAGATGGGCATCGTCGACTGGGACCACCCGGACTCCTGGCACGCCGACCGGGCCGTGACCGCGCTGACCGAGCTGGTGACGCACGGGCGGGTGCGCGTGCCGCAGTACGACATCAGCGCCTCCCGGGCGACCGGCCACGCGACCGTCCACGCCGGCCCGGACGACGTCATCCTGGCCGAGGGCATCTTCGCGGCGGAGATCGTGCCGACGCTCGCGGCGCAGGGCCTGCTGCTGGAGGCGTTCTGCGTGCGCCACAACCGCTGGCTGACGTTCTGGCGCCGGTTCGTGCGCGACCTGTCCGAGCGACGCAAGCCGCCGCTGGTGCTGTGGCGTCGCGGCCTGCTGCTGTGCCGCCAGGAGCCGGGGATCGTCGCCCGTCAGGAGTCCCTGGGCGCCCGCGCCTGCTCCCCCACCCGGGCCGAGCGCGTGCTGGCCGGGCACGCGGTCGGCGCCTGAGCGCTGCGCGCACGAGCACGCACAGGGGACCGGGCTGGCGCTACTGTCTGCGCCGTGCCCCGCGATGGGCGATCATGGCGTGAACCACGCACGGGGATACGGGGGTTGAGATGACGGAGCACGGCGGCTACCCGCCTCCGGGCCAGGCGTACCCGCCTCCGGGCCACGCGTACCCGCCCCCGGGCCAGGTCGCGGCCCCCGGCCACCCCGCCCCCACCGCGCCCGCGTTCGCGCCGGGCGCCGCACCCGCGATGGGCCCTCCCGCGGCACCGGCCCACGCGATGCCGGCCTACGCGATGCCGGTGCTGCACAAGCCCGGCATCATCGCGCTCCGCCC
>DASSPC010000178.1:0-7972 GCA_035699865.1 Oryzihumus sp.
CGATCTTCGACGCCGCGGCCGCCTACCAGGAGGCCGGCGTCCCGCTGGTCATCCTCGCCGGCAAGGAGTACGGCTCCGGCTCCTCCCGGGACTGGGCCGCCAAGGGCACCCGCCTGCTCGGTGTCAAGGCGGTCATCGCCGAGTCCTACGAGCGGATCCACCGCTCCAACCTCATCGGCATGGGCGTGCTGCCGCTGCAGTTCCCCGCCGGTGAGAGCGCCGACAGCCTCGGCCTCGACGGGACCGAGACCTTCTCGGTCACCGGGGTCACCGCCCTCAACGACGGCACCACCCCGCGCACCGTCAAGGTCGTGGCTGCCCGGGAGGGTGGCGAGAGCGTCGAGTTCGACGCGGTCGTGCGCATCGACACCCCCGGTGAGGCCGACTACTACCGCAACGGCGGCATCCTGCAGTACGTCCTGCGTTCCCTCGTGAACGGCTGACATCACCGCCCCGCGACGGGCCCGGTCACCTTCGGGTGGCCGGGCCCGTCCGCGTCTGCGCCCGGTCCGCGACGCGGTATGCCGGGTGGGCGCGGTCCGTGGCGCGCGCCCCGGGTGCCGGCCGGCCGGCATACCAATCCCGGCAGTGACTGTCCTCCGGGCGGGGCGTGCGGTTATCTTGACGCCGTGAAGTCAACGCAGGGCGCTCCCGGCAGCCAGACTTCACTGCGTGAAGCCAACAAGGCCCGCGTGGTGGAGGCGGTGGAGCAGCACGGTGCCCTGACCCAGGTCGAGCTCGCGGGGGTCACCGGTCTGTCGCCGGCCACGGTGTCCAACCTGGTGCGCGAGCTCGCCGCGGCCTCGGTGGTGTCGTTGGCCCCCAGCGTCCGCAGCGGCCGGCGGGCCGTCCTGGTCTCGCTGGCCGCGGGGGAGGGGCTGCTGGCCGGGGTGGCCTTCGGCGACCGTGACATCCGGGTGGCCGTGAGCGACACGACCGGGCACATCCTGGGGCGCCAGCGGATGCCCCTGCCGGCCGACCACCACGCGGACGAGGGGATGGAGCGGGCCGCACGCCTGGTCGGCGACCTCGTCGACCGCGTCGGCGGGCGGATGGACGGGCTGACCGCGGCCGGGTTCGGCCTGCCCGCCCCGGTCGACACGGTCAGCGGCGAGGTCGGCTCCGAGGCGATGCTGCCCGGCTGGCGCGGCGTGCCGGTGGCGCAGGAGATGTCGGGGCGGCTGCGCGTGCCGGTCCACCTGGACAACACGGCCAACCTGGCGGCGCTGGGGGAGCTGCGCTCGGGCGCCCTGCGGGGACGACAGAACGCCTGCTACATCAAGGCCTCCTATGGCATCGGTGCCGGGCTCATCATCAACGGTGAGGTCTTCCGCGGCAGCGCCGGGACGGCGGGGGAGATCGGCCACGTCACCATCGACGAGAACGGCCCGATCTGCCGGTGCGGCAACCGCGGCTGCCTCGACACCTATGTCGGGTCGCGCGCGCTGCTGGACGCGCTGGCCGTCTCGCACGGCGAGCTGACGCTGCGCGACGTGCTCAACCGCACCGAGGCGGGCGACCCCGGGTGCCGTCGCGTGGTTGCCGACGCCGGCCGGCACATCGGGGTGGCGGCCGCGGGCCTGGTCAACCTGCTCAACCCGGAGGTCATCGTCGTCGGCGGTCAGCTCGCCCGCGTCGGTGACGTGCTGCTCTCGCCGTTGCGGGAAGCCATTGATCGCTGTGCAATCCCGTCCGCCGCGGCTAGCGTGGAGGTTGTCGGGGCGCAGCTCGGGGAGGAGGCCGAGCTGGTGGGAGCCCTGGCTGTTGCCGCACAGCTCCACAGTGACGCCCGGCGCGTCGCCGGCTGAGAAGTTTCGGTCACGTTTCGGGCATATTGAATTCAAGCCTTGACGCCAACCTCGCCGGGGTCTTGAATCAGCCTCAGCCCGACACCGTGGCGGGCATCCACGTCCGAGGAGACCCCATGACTTCATCGATCGCCCGGCTCGCCGGCGTCGGCCTCGCGGCCGGGCTGGCCCTGTCGTCCGTCGCGGCTTGCAGCAGCGGCAGCAGCTCCAGCTCCGGTGGCTCCAGCTCCGGTGGCGCCAAGAAGATCGCGCTGCTCCTGCCGGAGTCCAAGACGGCTCGCTACGAGCAGCTCGACCGCCCGCTCTTCGAGGCTGCGGTCAAGGCCAAGTGCCCCACCTGCACGATCATCTACTCCAACGCCGACCAGGACGCCGCCAAGCAGCAGCAGCAGGCTGAGTCCGCCCTGACGCAGGGCGCCAACGTCCTCGTCCTCGACCCGGTCGACAGCAAGGCGGCGGCCTCGATCGCCAACAGCGCCAAGAGCTCCAAGGTCCCGGTCATCGCCTACGACCGCTTCATCTCGGGCGCCCCGGTCGACTACTACGTCTCCTTCGACAACCAGAAGGTCGGCCAGCTCCAGGGCCAGACCCTCGTCGACCTGATGAAGAAGTCGGGCAAGACCTCGGGCAGCATCGTCATGATCAACGGCGCGCCGACCGACAACAACGCAGGGCAGTTCAAGAAGGGCGCGCACAGCGTCCTCGACTCCAGCGGCTACAAGATCGCCGCCGAGTACGACACCCCCGACTGGAGCCCGGACAAGGCCCAGGCCTGGATGGAGAGCCAGCTCACCGCCGTCAAGTCCGGCCTGGTCGGCGTCTACGCCGCCAATGACGGCACCGCCGGTGGCGCCATCGCCGCGCTCAAGGGTGGCGGCGTCAACCCGTTGCCGCCGGTGACCGGCCAGGACGCCGAGCTCGCGGCCATCCAGCGGATCCTCGCCGGTGACCAGGCCATGACCGTCTACAAGGCAATCAAGCCCGAGGCCACGGACGCCGCCAACGCGGCGGTGGCGCTGGCCAACGGCCAGAAGCCGCAGTCGCAGACCACCTACCAGAACATCCCGTCCACGCTGCTCACCCCCGTGGCCGTGACCAAGGCGAACATCAAGGACACCGTCGTCAAGGACGGCGTCTACCCGGTCACCGCCATCTGCACGGGCGACTTCGCCAAGGCGTGCGCCGCTGCGGGCCTGAGCTGAGGAAGGAACCATGACGACCACCACCTCACCGGCAGCGACCGACACGGTCCTGTCCATGACAGGCGTATCCAAGAGGTTCGGCGCCGTGCAGGCGCTGAAGGACATCGAGCTGGACGTGCGTGCCGGTGAGGTGGTGGCGCTGGTTGGTGACAACGGCGCCGGCAAGTCGACGCTGGTCAAGACCATCGCCGGGGTCTACAGCCCCGACGAGGGCCACATGAGCTTCGACGGCAAGCAGGTCCACATCGGCAGCCCCGCCGAGGCCCAGCACCTCGGCATCGCCACGGTCTTCCAGGACCTGGCCCTGTGCGACAACCTCGACGTCGTCGGCAACCTCTTCCTCGGTCGCGAGCTCAAGCACCGCCGGCAGCTCGACGAGGTCGAGATGGAGCGGCAGTCCTGGCAGCTGCTGCGCCAGCTCTCGGCCAAGATCCCCTCGGTCCGCATCCCGGTGGCGAGCCTGTCCGGCGGCCAGCGCCAGACGGTCGCCATCGCCCGCTCGCTGCTCGGCGAGCCGAAGGTCGTGATGCTCGACGAGCCGACGGCGGCACTGGGGGTCGCGCAGACGGCGGAGGTTCTCAACCTCGTCGAGCGGCTGCGCGAGCGGGGCCTGGGCGTCATCCTCATCAGCCACAACATGGCCGACGTGATGGCCGTGGCCGACCGGGTCGTGGTGCTGCGGCTGGGCCGCAACAACGGCATCTACCAGGTCAGCCAGACCAGCTCGCAGGAGATCATCGCCGCGATCACCGGCGCCACCACCAACGCCGTCTCGGAGCGAGCCGCCCGTCGCACCCCGCAGGAGAGCACGTCGTGACCACCTCATCCAGCCCCCAGCAGGCCACGTCCACCGAGTCCGAGGAGCTGCAGGCCGCCCTGCCGGCCGACCTGCAGGACGAGCGGCTCATCGCCTCGCGCGGGTTCTCCGGCGCGGTCTCGGTCTTCACCACCCGGCTGCGCAGCGGCGACCTCGGCTCGCTGCCGGTCGTCATCGGCCTGATCGTCATCTGGGGCGTCTTCCAGGCGCTGAACCAGGACTTCCTCTCCCCGCGCAACCTGGTCAACCTGACCCTGCAGAGCGCAGCGATCGGCACCATCTCCATCGGGGTCGTGCTGGTCCTGCTGCTCGGGGAGATCGACCTGTCCATCGGCTCGGTGAGCGGCCTGGCCGCCGCCGTGCTCGGCGTCGGGCTCACCCTGCACGGCTGGCCGCTCCCGGTGGCCATCGTCGCCGCGGTGCTGACCGGCACGGTCGTCGGCCTGTTCTACGGGGCGCTCTACACCCGCTTCGGCGTGCCGAGCTTCGTCATCACCCTCGCCGGCCTGCTCGGCTTCCTCGGCCTGCAGCTCTACATCCTGGGCAAGGAGGGCTCGCTGAACCTGCCCTTCACCTCGCCGATCGTCGAGTTCGCCCAGCTGCAGTTCCTGCCCCCGCTCGTCTCCTACGTGGTCATCGCGCTCGTCGTGCTCGCCTACCTCGGCAGTCGCATGGCCGCGCGTTCACGCCGGGCCGCGGCGGGCCTGTCCACCGCCCCGACCACGATGCTCGTGGCCCGGGCAGCCGGCCTGGCGATCGTCCTGCTGGTGCCGGTCATCGTGCTCAACCAGGACCGCGGCGTCTCGTGGATGTTCATCCTCTTCGTCGTGTTCGTCGTGATCATGGACCTGGCGCTGCGGCGCACCAGCTGGGGCCGCTCGGTCTTCGCGGTGGGCGGCAACGTCGAGGCCGCCCGCCGGTCGGGCATCAACGTGCGCGGCATCTACCTGTCGATCTTCGCGCTGTGCTCGACCTTCGCGGCCATCGGCGGCGTCCTCGCGGCCGGCCGGCTCGCGGCGGTCAACCAGAGCAGCGGTGGCGGTGACACCAACCTCAACGCCATCGCGGCGGCGGTCATCGGTGGCACCAGCCTCTTCGGTGGTCGCGGCTCGGCCTACTCGGCGCTGCTGGGCATCATCGTGATCCAGTCGATCTCCAGCGGTCTGAGCCTGCTGAACCTCGACTCCTCGATCCGGTTCATGGTCACCGGTGCGGTCCTGCTGCTCGCCGTGACGATCGACTCGCTGAGCCGGCGCAGCCGCGCCGCCCACGGTCGCGCCTGAGCGTCGCACCCGTCCCCAACCGAGGGGTCCGGCCACCCGGCCGGGCCCCTCGGCATGTCAGCGGTGGCACGCACACTGGTTGCGTGCGCGCGACCCCACCCGGCTGGCCCCTCGAGGTGCCACCGCCGGACGCCCCCGACTGGCAGGTGCCGGCGGTGTCCTGGCTGCTCGACCAGTGCCCGGCCGACTACCGCCGGTATGCCGGGTGGCGGCGGCACCCGGTCGCGCTCGCCTGGGTGACGGTGCGCCACGTCGACGCCCAGCTCGAGGCGATGCGACAGGCCTACCGCGAGGCGCGGGTCGAGCTCGGCGACCACCTCACCCCGGAGGCGCTGGAGCAGGTGCTGGCCGACCTCGAGGCCGAGGGCGTGCGGCTGCGTGCCGCCCGGCGCAGCGCCGAGCTGCTGCACGAGGCGATGCAGGGCCGACGCTTCATCCCCCGCCTGTGACGCGGGCGGGGGACAATGCCAGGGTGAACCGCACCCTGCTCAAGCCTGTCGGCGTGCTCGTGGCCCTCGTGGGCCTGCTCTGGACGCTGCAGGGCACCGGCTTCCTCGGCGGCAGCGCCATGTCCGGGGTCGCCTTCTGGGCCGTCGTGGGCGTCGTGCTCATCATCGCCGGCGTTGCGCTCTACGTGCTGGGGGAGCGGACGCTGCGCGCGCGCCGGCGCGACCGGGACGACAGCGGCTCCTAGGCAGGCCGTGCCGGGCGCGCCCGCCGATGAGAAGGTGGGCAGGCTGCTGGTGGCCCCGGCCGCCGCAGGCCCGTGACCGGCACCGCACCCGAGGAGCGCCCCGATGCCCGAGCCCGCCGCCCCCGCCACCTCCGCCCGGCCGGGTGAGCCCAGGCAGCCCTGGCTGCACGACCTGAGCATCTGCGTGAGCGGCAACGTCACCGCACTGTCCGCAGCCTCCGGCCAGGTGGAGGGCGCCGGCGCCCAGGGCGTGTTCGTCGACGACCGGCGCGTCCTGTCCGTGCTCGACGTCCGGCTGGGGGACCAGGCCACGGCGCCGGTCGCCGCGGCCAGCGCCGGGCCCCGCTCGGAGTTCCTCGGCTCGGCCCGTCACCTGGGCAACCCCGGGTCGGACCCGACGGT
Source organism: Oryzihumus sp. (assembly GCA_035699865.1). Taxonomy (GTDB): domain Bacteria; phylum Actinomycetota; class Actinomycetes; order Actinomycetales; family Dermatophilaceae; genus Oryzihumus. The sequence goes on from DASSPC010000178.1 coordinate 6,207, forward strand.
GGAGGTGCTGCGCCGCCGTGAGGTGGTGGCCCAGGGGGTCCGCGAGCAGGTCGAGGTGCGCTCGCGCGCCGACGCCCCGGTCGTGGCCGACCTCGTCGTGCGCCTCGCCGGCGACGCGGCCCCGGTCAGCCGGGTGAAGTCCGGCATCGCCGAGGGGACGCCGCTGCCCGCGCTGGCGCGGGACGGGCAGGTCGTCTGGGGCGACCGGGACCACGAGGTCGCCGTCTCCTTCGACCCGGCGCCGTCGCAGCTGTCCGCGGGCGCCGACGGCGCCATCGCCTCCTTCCCGCTGGAGGTCCCCCCGGGCGGGCGCGCCACCGTCACGCTCACGCTCCTGGTGACCCGGCGGGGAACCTCCGGGCTGGACGCCGACGGTGGTGCCGGGCGCCTCGACTGGGACGACGTCGCCGTGGAGGCCGACGACCCGCGGCTGGGGCCGGCCCTGGCCATGGGGATGACCGACCTGCGGCACCTCACCCTGACCGACCCCCAGGCCCCCGAGGACGTCTACGCCGGCGCCGGGACGCCGTGGTACCTCACGCTGTTCGGCCGCGACTCGCTGTGGGCGGCGCGGATGGCGCTGCCGTTCGGGACCACCCTGGCCGGCGGCACGCTGCGCGCCCTGGCCCGGCGGCAGGGCACCGTCGTCGACGCCGCCTCCGCGCAGGCTCCCGGCAAGATCCCGCACGAGGTGCGCCGCACGGCATACGTCGACGAGGTCAAGGGCCTGGCCCTGCCACCGGTCTACTACGGCACCATCGACGCCACGCCGCTGTGGGTGAGCCTGCTGCACGACGCGTGGCGCTGGGGCCTGCCCGAGGCGGAGGTGGTGGCCCTGCTGCCGCACCTGCGGGCCGCGACCCGGTGGCTGACCGAGCACGCCGCGCCCGATGCCGACGGGCTGCTGAAGTACCTCGACACCACCGGCACCGGCCTGGCCAACCAGGGCTGGAAGGACTCCGCCGACTCCGTGCGCTGGCGCGACGGACGCGTCGCCGACGGCCCGATCGCGCTGGTCGAGGCCCAGGCCTACGCCGTCGAGGCGGCCGACGCGGCGGCCACCCTGTACGACGCGTTCGGGCAGGACGGCGCCGCCGAGCTGCGGGCCTGGGCCGACGGACTGCGCACCCGGTTCCGGCAGCGGTACTGGGCCGACGGTGCCGAGGGGCCCTACCTGGGCATCGCGGTCGACGGGCACGGTGCCCTGGTCGACGGGGTCGGGTCCAACATGGGCCACGTCCTCGGCACCGGCACGCTGGCCCCGGACGAGGCGGCCCGGGTGAGCGCCACCCTGTCCGGGCCGACGATGCTCGGCCGCTACGGCATCGGCACCCTCGCCACCGACAACGGCGGCTACAACCCGATCGGCTACCACACCGGCTCGGTGTGGACCCACGACACCGCGATCTGCGCCCTCGGCATGGTCCGCGAGGGCCACCGCGACCCGGCCGTGGCCGTGGGCCGCAGCCTGCTGGCCGCCGCGGTGCCCTTCGGCTACCGCTGGCCCGAGCTGTATGCCGGGTCCGGTGTGCTCGACCAGCCCGCCCCCTACCCGGCGTCCTGTCGCCCCCAGGCGTGGTCGGCGGCCTCCGCCTCCGCCCTGCTGACCATCGCGCTGGGGTTCGAGCCGGACGCCCCCGCGGGGCGGCTCGTGCTGCGCCCGGCCCGCCCCGCGGCCTACGGGGAGATGACCGTGCACGGGCTGCGCTTCGCCGGCCACCGCTTCGGCGTGCGCTGTCTGGCCGATGGCACGACCGAGGTGCTGG
>DASSPC010000179.1:0-6464 GCA_035699865.1 Oryzihumus sp.
GCGAAGATGCCGGTCATCCTGTGCATCAACAAGGTGGACCGCCCCGACTCGCGCATCGCCGAGGTCGTGGACGAGACCTACGAGCTGTTCATGGACCTCGACGCCACCGAGGAGCAGATCGACTTCCCGATCGTCTACGCCTCGGCCAAGGCCGGCCGCGCCTCGCTGACCCGCCCGGCTGACGGCGGGCTGCCCGACGGCGAGGACCTCGAGGCCCTGTTCGCCACCATCCTGGACACCATCCCGGCGCCCTCGTTCGACCCCGAGGCGCCGCTGCAGGCCCACGTGACCAACCTGGACTCCTCCAACTTCCTGGGCCGCCTCGCGCTGCTGCGCGTCCACAACGGTGTCATCAAGAAGGGCCAGCAGGTCGCCTGGTGCAAGACCGACGGCAGCGTCGAGCGGGTCAAGATCACCGAGCTGTTGATGACCGAGGCGCTGGAGCGCAAGCCCGCCGAGGAGGCCGGCCCCGGCGACATCATCGCCATCGCGGGCATCGCCGACATCATGATCGGCGAGACCCTGGCCGACGCCGAGAACCCCGTGCCGCTGCCGGTCATCACCGTGGACGAGCCGGCCATCTCCATGACCATCGGCACCAACACCAGCCCGATGGTCGGCCGGGTGCGGGGCAGCAAGGTCACCGCGCGCATGGTCAAGGACCGCCTCGACCGCGAGCTCATCGGCAACGTGTCCCTGCGGGTGCTGCCGACCGAGCGCCCCGACGCCTGGGAGGTGCAGGGCCGCGGTGAGCTGGCGCTGGCGATCCTCGTGGAGCAGATGCGCCGCGAGGGCTACGAGCTGACGGTCGGCAAGCCGCAGGTGGTCACCAAGCAGGTCGACGGCAAGCTGCACGAGCCGGTCGAGCGCCTGACCATCGACACCCCCGAGGAGCACCTCGGCGCGATCACGCAGATCATGGCCGCCCGCAAGGGCCGCATGGAGCAGATGACCAACCACGGCACCGGCTGGATCCGGATGGAGTTCCTGGTGCCCTCCCGTGGCCTCATCGGCTTCCGCACCGAGTTCCTCACCGAGACCCGCGGCACCGGCATCGCCCACCACGTGTTCGAGGACTACGAGCCGTGGTTCGGCACCATCACCACCCGCACCAGCGGCTCCCTCGTGGCCGACCGCACCGGCGCCGTCACGGCCTACGCCATGGTCAACCTCCAGGAGCGCGGCACGCTGTTCACCGAGCCGGGCACCGAGGTCTACGAGGGCATGATCGTCGGCGAGAACTCCCGCGCCGACGACATGGACGTCAACATCACCAAGGAGAAGAAGCTCACCAACGTGCGTGCCTCCAGCGCGGACAACTTCGAGAAGATCGTGCCCGCGCGCAAGCTCTCCCTCGAGCAGTCCCTGGAGTTCTGCCGCGAGGACGAGTGCGTCGAGGTCACCCCGGAGGCCGTGCGCATCCGCAAGGTCAACCTCGACGCGACCGAGCGTGCCCGTGCGGCCGCCCGCGCCCGCAAGTAGCGCAGGAGCGGCCCGCGGCAAACCCGCAGGTCAGACCGCATGACGACGCCCCGGAGCACATGTGCTCCGGGGCGTCAAGCATGTGTCCACGTTCGGTCACGATCCGGAGACAACCTCTCTCCACTGGTTACATCGCCGACGTGCTGGTCTAAGGTTTCGCAAGGTCAAGGACAGGCAAAGAGCTGCCTTTCGTCCCGGACCATGGACGCAACATCAGCAAGGTCGGAAAGAGGAACTGCCCGCATGACGATGGCTCCGGGCCAGCCCGACGAAGCACACGCGCAGGTCGACGTCGACACGTCGGCCACTGACGGCGCGGTCGCGATCAAGGGGCGCACTCCTTGGCAGATCGTGCGCAGCCGCATCCGTCGCGACAAGGTCACGATGGTTGCGCTCGGCATCTGCATCGTGTTCGCCCTCATCGGCATCCTGTCGCCGATCCTGACAAGCCTGGGCCTGATCGACCCCTACAAGGGCGACATCAAGCTGGTCCAGGGTGTCGGCTCGCTCCCGACCGGCGCGCTGGGCGGCATCAGCGGCTCGCACTGGTTCGGCGTCGAGCCCGGCACCGGTCGTGACCTGTTCTCGCGGATCATGGCCGGTATCACCACCTCGCTGATCGTCGCGGTCCTCGCCACGCTCTTCAGCATCCTCGTGGGCACGATCCTCGGCCTGATCTCCGGCTTCGCCGGTGGCTGGCTCGACTGGCTGATCAGCCGCACGATGGACCTGGTCCTCAGCTTCCCGCAGACGCTGATGCTGCTGTCGCTGTCGACGGTCCTGCTCGGCGCGATGACCGACGTGCTCGGCTTCCCGCCTGGTGCGCCGGCGACGATCGCCTACCTGGTGCTGGTCCTGGGCTTCTTCGGCTGGCCGTTCTTCGCCCGCATCATCCGTGGTCAGGTCCTGTCGCTGCGCGAGCGTGAGTTCGTCGAGGCGGCCCGGTCCCTGGGCGCCAAGCGCGGCCGCCTCTACTTCAAGGAGCTGCTGCCGCACCTGTGGGCGCCGATCCTGGTCTACGCGACCCTGATCCTGCCCCAGAACATCGCGGCCGAGGCGTCGCTGGGCTTCCTGGGCGTCGGCATCCAGGCGCCGACCCCGTCGCTCGGCTCGATCCTCAACGACTCCGTCGTCTACGCCAACCCGGACCCGGCGTACTTCATCTTCCCGGGACTGATGCTGAGCATCCTCGTGCTCTCGTTCAACCTCCTCGGGGACGGTTTGCGCGACGCACTGGACCCCAAGACCGGACGGTCCTGACCGCCCGACCAGATGAGCTTGTCCCCGGCTGCCCGTTGGGCCGGAGACGCAGGAGCTCCTGCAGCACCCGCTGCAGGGCAGGCCACCGCTGACGCGGCGGTGGGGATAGCACTCAAGGAGAGCGCATGATGCGCACGAAGAAGGGCGCGCTGGGCGTGGCCCTCGGCGTGGCTGTTGCCCTCGCCGCCTCAGCTTGTGGGGGCGGAAGCAGCAGCTCGGGCGGTTCCAGCAACACGTCTGCCACCAAGGGCGGCACGCTTTACATGCTCAACCTTGGTCCGGTCGACCACTGGGACCCGCAGCGGATTTACGTCGGCGCGGACATCCAGTTCGCCAGCCGCGTGTTCTCGCGGACCCTCACGACGTTCCCGCCCGGCAAGACCATCGAGGACCAGTCGAAGCTGATCCCGGACCTTGCCACCAACACCGGTGACGTGTCCGACGGCGGCAAGACCTGGAAGTTCACCCTCAAGGGCGACGCCAAGTGGCAGGACGGCAAGCCCGTGACCTGCGAGGACCTGAAGTACGGCATCTCGCGCACGTTCGCCGCCGACCAGATCACCGGTGGCCCGAACTACGCGATCGCCTACTTCGACATCCCGAAGAACGCCGATGGCTCCAGCAAGTACGCCGGCCCTTACAAGAAGACCGGCCAGGAGCTGTACGACAAGGCCGTCTCCTGCTCGGGTCAGACGATCACCTTCCACCTGAGCCAGCCGGTCAACGACTTCAACCAGACCGTCACGTTCCCTGCCTTCGGCGCGTTCCGCCAGGACAAGGACCAGGGCGCGAAGTCGGACTACGCGATCTTCTCCGACGGTCCGTACATGCTGCAGGGCAACTGGGAGACCAACAAGGGTGGCACCTTCGTGCGCAACCCCAACTGGTCCGCCTCGTCCGACCCGTTCCGCAAGGCGTACCCGGACTCGATCGTCTACCAGGAGGGCATCGAGTCGGAGACGATCGTCCAGCGCATCATGGCCGACTCCGGCAACGACAAGTTCGCGGTGACGCAGGCGACGGCCCCGCCGGCCCTGCAGGCCCAGATCGTGTCGAACCCGCAGGTCAAGGACCGTTCGACCAACCCGCCGGCGCCGTACGTCGACTACCTGCTCCCGAACTTCAAGAGCAAGGTCATGAAGAACGAGAAGGCCCGCCAGGCCTTCGCCATGTCGACCAACCGCGACGCCTACGTCACCGCCTACGGTGGCTCGACGGCCGCGACGCCGACCTACGCGATGATCAACAAGGCGCTGAAGGGCTACAAGGACTTCAACCCCTTCGGTGTCCCCACCGCCGGTGACCCGGCCAAGGCCAAGGCTGTCCTGCAGTCCTCGGGTCTGCCCCTGCCGGTGCCGATCACGGTGACCTACCGCAAGCGCCCCACCTCGGACAAGGCCCTCGCGGCCCTGCAGTCCGGCTGGGAGCAGGCGGGCTTCAAGGTGACCCTCGACGGCATCTCCGACAAGTACTACTCCACCATCCAGAACCCGGCCTACGCCTCCAAGGCGGACGTCTTCTGGGCCGGCTGGGGTGCTGACTGGCCGTCCGGCTCCACCGTCATCCCGCCGCTGTTCGACTCCCGTCCGAACATCAGCGCCGGTGGCTCGGGCCAGGACTACGGCTACTTCCAGAACGCTGACGTGAACAAGAAGATCGACCAGACCTTCCTCATCAGCGACACCGCCGCCCGTGAGAAGGCGTGGGGTGACCTGGACGAGCAGATCGCCAAGATGGGTGGTCACGTGGCTCTGGACAACCAGAAGTTCATGTTCGTCCACGGTTCTGGCGTGAAGAACTACAACGACAACGGCGTGTTCGGCGGCTACGTCGAGCTGGCTGACATCGCTGTCAAGTGATGAAGCGGTGATGGTGGCGGTGCCCCGGGTACCGCCACCATCACCTGCGTAGGACAATCTGAGCTGGCGGGGGCGACACAGTCGCCCTCGCCAGCGCAGCGCAACAGGCGAGGCACACGAGAGGTAGGTGAGGGTCAGCGCCCTCCGGGCGGTGACACCCGATGTTCTTCTACATCATCCGACGACTGATTGCGGTCGTCATCATGCTGTTCGTCATCAGCATGACGACGTTCCTCGTCTTCTATGCCGGGCCTGACGATCCCGCGCGGCTGACCTGTGCGAAGAACTGCACACCTGCGGTCATCGCGGCGAACCGGCACGCGTTCGGCTTCGACAAGCCGATCGCCACGCAGTACACCGAGTTCGTCAAGGGCCTGGTCTCCGAGCGCAAGTTCCCGGACGACCCGGCCCAGGAGAAGGCCGCCCCGCAGACGATCACCCACTGCGCGGCGCCCTGCCTCGGCTACTCCTTCGTCCGGCAGCAACCGGTGACGGCGGTGATCAAACAGGGACTCCCGATCACCGTCTCGCTGGCGGTGGGCGCGTTCGTCATCTGGATCATCGTCGGCGTGACGAGCGGCTGCATCGCCGCGCTGAACCGCGGCACGTTCATCGACCGGACGATCGTCGGCGCCGCCCTGATCGGGTTCTCCCTGCCCAGCTTCTTCATCGGCCTGCTGCTGCTGACCTTCGTGGCCATCCGCTGGCAGCTGGTGCCGATCCCCGAGTTCGTGCCGTTCACGGAGAACCCCGCCGCCTGGGCGCAGAACCTGATCCTGCCGTGGATCACCCTGGCCGCGATCTTCGCCGCGAGCTACGTGCGCCTCACCCGTGCCTACATGCTCGAGACCATGAGCGAGGACTACATCCGCACCGCCCGCGCCAAGGGCGTGCGTGAGGGCAAGGTCATCCGCCGGCACGGCCTGCGTGCCGCGCTGACCCCGATCGTGACCGCCGCCGGTCTCGACCTCGGTGGCCTCCTCGGTGGCGCGGTCATCACCGAGTCGGTGTTCGGGCTCAACGGCCTCGGCCGCATGGCGGTCCAGGCTGTCGTCCAGACGGACCTGCCGATGATCGTGGCCCTGGTCCTCGTCGCCGCGGCGTTCGTCGTCATCGCCAACCTGATCGTGGACGTCCTCTACGGCGTCATCGACCCGCGCGTCCGCCTGAGCTGAGGTTTGCTGAGCATGTCTGAGACCCCCCAGAAGCCCTTCCTCGAGGTCAAGGACCTCAAGGTCCACTTCCCGACCGACGACGGCCTGGTCAAGTCCGTCGACGGGCTGAGCTTCGCCCTCGAGCGCGGCAAGACCATCGGTATCGTCGGCGAGTCCGGCTCCGGCAAGTCGGTCACCAGCCAGGCCATCCTCGGCCTGCACCGTCGTGGCAAGGCCAAGACCTCGGGCCAGATCGTCCTCGACGGCGAGGACCTGATGACGATCAGCAACGAGAAGCTGCGCACGCTCCGTGGCAGCAAGATGGCGATGATCTTCCAGGACCCGCTGTCGGCCCTGCACCCCTACTACACGATCGGCGCCCAGATCGTCGAGGCCATCCAGGTGCACCACGACCTGGACAAGAACAAGGCCCGCGCCCGCGCTCTGGAGATGCTCGACCGGGTCGGCATCCCCAACCCGCAGCGGCGCGTCGACCAGTACCCGCACGAGTTCTCCGGCGGTATGCGCCAGCGCGCGATGATCGCGATGGCGCTGGTCAACAACCCCGAGCTGCTGATCGCCGACGAGCCCACCACGGCGCTCGACGTGACGGTCCAGGCCCAGATCCTGGACCTCATGCGCGACCTGCAGAAGGAGTTCGGCTCGGCGATCATCATGATCACCCACGACCTCGGCGTGGTCGCCGAGA
>DASSPC010000180.1:0-3542 GCA_035699865.1 Oryzihumus sp.
CAGCCCCATGCCGACCAGCTTGGCCTTGACCTCGTCGATCGACTTCGCACCGAAGTTGCGGATGTCGAGCAGGTCGGCCTCGCTGCGGGCCACGAGCTCACCCACGGTGTGGATGCCCTCGCGCTTGAGGCAGTTGTAGGAGCGGACGGTCAGGTCCAGGTCCTCGATCGGCAGCGCCAGGTCGGCAGCCAGGGCGGCGTCGGTCGGGCTCGGGCCCATGTCGATGCCCTCGGCCTCGACGTTGAGCTCACGGGCCAGGCCGAACAGCTCGACGAGGGTCTTGCCGGCCGAGGCCATCGCGTCGCGCGGGGCGATGCTGTTCTTGGTCTCGACGTCGACGATCAGCTTGTCGAAGTCGGTGCGCTGCTCGACACGGGTGGCCTCGACCTTGTAGGTCACGGCCAGCACCGGGCTGTAGATCGAGTCGACCGGGATGCGGCCGATCTCGGCGTCGCCGGACTTGTTCTGTGCGGCGGAGACGTAGCCACGGCCACGCTCGACGGTCAGCTCCATCTCGAGCTTGCCCTTGCCGTTCAGGGTGGCGATGTGCAGGTCCGGGTTGTGGACCTCGACACCGGCCGGCGGGGCGATGTCAGCGGCGGTGACGGCGCCGGGGCCCTGCTTGCGCAGGTACATGACGACGGGCTCGTCGTGCTCGCTGGAGACGACCAGGCCCTTGATGTTCAGGATGACCTCGGTGACGTCCTCCTTGACACCGGGGACCGTCGAGAACTCGTGGAGCACGCCGTCGATGCGGATGCTGGTGACCGCGGCACCCGGGATGCTCGAGAGCAGGGTGCGGCGGAGGGAGTTGCCGAGGGTGTAGCCGAATCCCGGCTCGAGCGGCTCGATGACGAACCGCGAGCGGGCGTCGGAGACGACGTCCTCGCTGAGGGTGGGGCGCTGCGCGATGAGCACTGGACTTTCCTTCCCACGGGCGACCGCTATTTGACGCCTCGTGAAACGGCGGACCCGTGATGGTCCGCGACCCGTGGCACCTCTGTCCGTGCCGCGAGCCCTGGGTATGCCGGGTGGTCGCCTCCCGGGGGAGGTGGCCACCCGGCACACCGGGTGAAGAACGTCAGTTCTTCGAGTAGAGCTCCACGATGAGCTGCTCGGTGAGGATCGTGTCGATCTGCTCACGCACGGGCAGCTGGTGGATGAGGACCCGCAGGGAGCCCGGGACGACCTGCATCCATGCCGGGACGGGACGCTCGCCGAACGTCTGGCGGGCCAGCTCGATCGGGAAGGTCTCGGCCGACTTCGGGCGGACGTCGATGATGTCGTACTGCGAGACGCGGTAGGACGGGACGTCGACGCGGACGCCGTTGACCAGGAAGTGACCGTGGGTCACCAGCTGGCGGGCGGCGCGACGGGTCCGGGCCAGGCCGGCGCGGTAGATCACGTTGTCCAGGCGGGACTCGAGGATCTGCAGCAGGTTCTCACCGGTCTTGCCGGGGCGGCGCGAGGCCTCCTCGTAGTAACCGCGGAACTGCTTCTCCATGACGCCGTAGGTGAAGCGAGCCTTCTGCTTCTCCTGCAGCTGGGTGAGGTACTCCTTCTCCTGGATCCGGCGACGGCCGTGCTGGCCGGGCGGGAAGGGACGGAGCTCGAAGTTCTTGTCGCCGCCGACGAGGTCGACCTTGAGGCGACGCGACTTCTTGGTGATGGGGCCGGTGTAACGAGCCATGTCTTATCTCTCTCCCGGTCTCAGACGCGACGGCGCTTGGGCGGACGGACGCCGTTGTGCGGCGAGGGCGTGACGTCGCTGATGGCGCCGACCTCGAGGCCGGTGGCGGTCAGCGAGCGGATGGCGGTCTCACGACCGGAACCCGGGCCCTTGACGAAGACGTCGACCTTGCGCATGCCGTGCTCCATGGCACGACGCGCGGCCGCCTCGGCGGCCATCTGCGCGGCGAACGGGGTGGACTTGCGCGAACCCTTGAAGCCCACCTGGCCGGCGGAGGCCCAGGAGATGACGGCACCGGTCGGGTCCGTGATGGAGATGATGGTGTTGTTGAACGTGCTCTTGATGTGAGCGTGCCCGTGGGCGACGTTCTTCTTCTCCTTGCGGCGCACCTTCTTGGCGCCCGCAGCCGTACGGCTCTTGGGAGGCATGCGGTAGATCTCCTACGTGGTTGAAGTGTGGTCCGACTCGGTTCGCCGTCCCGCGGATGTGCGGCCCGGCGATCGGATCACGAGCGGACTTACTTCTTGCCGGCCTTCTTCTTGCCGGCCACAGTGCGCTTCGGGCCCTTGCGGGTGCGCGCGTTGGTCTTGGTGCGCTGACCGCGAACGGGCAGGCCGCGACGGTGACGCAGACCCTCGTAGCTGCCGATCTCGACCTTGCGGCGGATGTCGGCGGCGACCTCACGGCGGAGGTCACCCTCGACCTTGAAGTTGCCCTCGAGGTAGTCGCGGAGCTTGACCAGCTCCTCGTCGCCGAGGTCGCGGACGCGGGTGTCGGGGTTGACGCCCGTCGCCGCAAGGGTCTCCTTCGCGCGGGTGCGCCCCACGCCGAAGATGTAGGTGAGTGCGATCTCCACGCGCTTCTCGCGCGGGAGGTCCACACCAACAAGACGTGCCATCTTGTGTGTTCTCCTGATCAACACGGAGGTCTGGAGCAACGCCGGTCCGCTTCCGGCCGCGGGATCTGTCCCGTGGCCCACGGTCCCCGGCCTCCGTGCCGGGGGTGACGTCCAGGTGGTCCTGGGGTCGGGCGCTGCGTTGTTGTCTTGCGTTCTCGGAAGAGCGCGAGTGGTGCTCGGTGGGTTTCTGCTCAGCCCTGGCGCTGCTTGTGGCGCAGGTTCTCGCAGATCACCATGACCCGGCCGTGACGGCGGATCACCTTGCACTTGTCGCAGATCTTCTTGACGCTCGGCTGAACCTTCATCTGCCTGCTGTCTTTAGATCGGGCCCCCCGTCGCCCACCGCGCGGACGCGGCGGAACCCCGGGGAGTCTGGTGGGATCGGGAGTGGTGAGACACCCGGTCAGCGGTAACGGAAGACGATGCGGCCACGGGTCAGGTCATACGGGCTGAGCTCCACCACGACGCGGTCCTCGGGGAGGATCCGGATGTAGTGCTGGCGCATCTTGCCCGAGATGTGAGCGAGGACCTTGTGACCGTTGGTGAGCTCCACGCGAAACATCGCGTTCGGCAGAGCCTCGACGATCGTGCCCTCGATCTCGATGACACCGTCCTTCTTGGCCATTTCCTCCGCAATCCGATGATCGGGTCGACCCCCGGCGGGGGTCGGCCAGTGACCTCCACTGACGTTTCAACCCGGCACACGGGACGGCACGCGCGGCATGCCTCGGGCGGGCCCGGGGCATGCAGAACGAGACATTCGTGAGCCGACGCACCAGCCTACGCCATCCCCCCACAGGAGGAGAAATCGGCGAGGTGCGGATCGCGGCTGGTCAGGCCCGGTGCGCGGCACCGGGGAGGGGTCAGTCCAGCGGTGCGTATGGCGCGCCGAGGGCTTCCAGCCTCGCCTGGCCTCCGTCGAGCTCGGTGAGCACCCAGAGCCCGGCATCGGTC
>DASSPC010000181.1:0-5007 GCA_035699865.1 Oryzihumus sp.
CCCCGCCCCCGAGTCGCCCCATGCCGACCACCAGCAGCCGGGTGCCCAGGGGCCGGTCCCGGTCGCCCTCCACCCGCGAGGTGGCCACGTCGAGGGCGGCCTGCAGGACCGCGGCGGTGAGGTCGGTCAGGGCGCTGCCGACCCCCGCGAGGTCCAGCTGCCCCGTGAGGTCCGCGACCGCGATCCGGAACAGCTCCTGGCGCCGCACGACGCGGGCGGCGTTCATGGCGTCCTCGGGGGTGGTGTGCCGCTTGACCGCGGCACCCATCGTCGTCTGCAGCGCCTCCCGGCTGCGGGGGGTGAGCCCGCCCACGTCACCGAGGACCGCCACCGACTCCGGGGCGCGGGTGAGCAGGTCCGCGGCGAACCGGCTGCGGGCCAGGACGTGTGCCAGGCGTTCGGCGGCGCTGCCCTCGTCGCGCAGCATCTTGAGGTACCAGTGGGTGGTGCCCAGGGACTCGCTGATCCGGCGGAAGGACAGCAGCCCGGCGTCGGGGTCGGCCTCGTCGGCGAACCACTGCAGCATCACCGGCAGCAGGGTCCGCTGGATCGCGGCACGGCGGCTGACCCCGGTGGTGAGGGCCTCGAGGTGGCGCAGGGCGCCGGCGGGGTCGCGGAAGCCGAGCGCGGCGAGCCGCTCGACGGCCGCCTCCGGGGTGAGCCGGGAGTCGTCCGAGCTCAGCCGCGCCGCGGCGGTCAGCAGCGGGCGGTAGAACAGCCGCTCGTGCAGCCGGCGCACCTCGCGGGCCTGCTGCTGCCACTGCGCCACCACGGACTTCGCCGGGTCGCGGCGGTGCCCGATGGCCCGGCCGAGCCGGCGCAGGTCGGGCTCGGCGGTCGGCATGAGGTGGGTGCGACGCAGCCGGAACAGCTGGATCCGGTGCTCCAGCGTGCGCAGCAGGCGGTAGGACTCGTCCAGCACGGCGGCGTCGTCGCGCCCGACGTAGCCACCGCGGGACAGCGCTGCGAGCGCCTCCAGGGTCGTCCCGGAGCGCAGCGTCTCGTCGGCCCGGCCGTGCACGAGCTGGAGCAGCTGCACGCTGAACTCCACGTCGCGCAGCCCGCCCGGCCCGAGCTTGAGCTGGCGGGGCGCCTCGGCCCGGGGCACGTGGTCCTCGACCCGGCGGCGCATGGCCTGCACGTCCTCGACGAAGTGCTCCCGGCTGGCCGCCTGCCAGACCAGCGGCTGCACCGCGTCGAGGTAGGCCTGGCCCAGGGTGGGATCACCGGCGACGGGGCGGGCCTTGAGCAGCGCCTGGAACTCCCACGTCTTGGCCCACCGCTCGTAGTAGTGCCGGTGGCTGGCCACGGTGCGCACCAGCGGGCCCTGCTTGCCCTCGGGGCGCAGCGCCGCGTCGACCGGCCACAGGGTCCCCTCGGGGGTCGAGGCCGAGCAGGCCCGCATGAGGCCGGTGGCGAGCGTGGTGGCGTAGGCCAGCGCCGCGTCCTCGTCGGCGCCCTCCGCCGGCTCGGCGACGAAGATGACGTCGACGTCGCTGACGTAGTTGAGCTCCCGGCCGCCGGCCTTGCCCATCCCGATGACCGCGAACCGGCACCCGGGGTCCGCCCCCTCGGCCTCCTCGCGGGCGATGGCCAGCGCCGCCTCCAGCGAGGCCGCGGCGAGGTCGGCCAGCGCCTGCGCGGTCCAGGGCAGCTCGACCACCGGGTCGTCGGCGGTCAGGTCCAGGGCGGCGATGCCGAGCAGCTCGCGGCGGTAGGCCACCCGCAACGCGTCGTATGCCGTCCGCCCACCGCGGTCGGTGACGGCGGCCACCATGGCGGCGCGCCGTTCGTGCGGTCCGCGCCGGCGGGCGTGCGCGGCATACGTCCAGTCCCCGGGGTGGCTGACGAGGTGGTCGACGAGCGCCGAGGACGCGCCGAGCAGCGCGAGCAACCGGTCGCGGGCGGGGCCGGAGTGGCGCAGGGCGGCGACCAGCTCGCGCACCTCGGGGCTGCCGTCCTCGTGGTCGGGGTCGGTGGCGCGCAGTGCCTCCATCAGCCGGACCAGGCCCAGCAGGGCCAGGTCCGGGTCGGCCACGGCGCCGAGCGCGTCGGGCAGGCCGTCCTCGAACACGTCGTCGTAGGGGTCGGTGAGCCCGGCCAGCGCCGGGTCGGCGAGCAGCTTCCCGGCGCGCTCCGGCTCGGCGAAACCCAGCCGCGCCAACGTCCCTGTGCGGCTGGTGGCTCGCGACGAGGTGCTCACGCACCCCAACCTACCGAGCGGCGGGCCGGGCCCGGCACCACCCGGGGACGAGGGAAGGCCCACACCTTGCGGGTGTGGGCCCTTCCGTGGCCGGTGCGCCGTCAGCGCGCCGGCCGGGTGACCGTGACGTGCACCGTGCCGCCCGGCTCGACGGTGACCGGGGTGGCCGAGGCCTGGTCGACGCCGCCGTACCAGAACGACTCACCGGTCTCGAAGTCGTTGAAGAGCAGCTTCAGCGGCGCCTGCGGCATCCCGGCGATGGTGAAGTCGCCGCCCGTGCCGTCGTACCAGCCGCCGGCGCCGTACTGCACCGCGGTCGAGCTGCCGGAGTAGACGCTCACGTCGAACTGCTCCGTCACCGGCTTGCCGTCCGCGTCGACCACCGTGCCGGTGATGGTCCCGGCCGGCGTCATGGTGAAGTCCGCCTGCGCCGCACCGCGCTTGGGCAGGGCGATGGTCGTCGCACCGTCAGCGGTGGGCGACCCGCCGGTCCACACCGGCGCCCACCGTCCCTGCAGGTCCCACGCCACCAGGCTGGTCGAGCTGTCGGTGAGGTCGGTGAGCTCGTAGTACCCGTCGGCGTCGGTGATCGCGTGGTTGCCCTCGGCACCGCCGGCCCGCGGGGTGTAGTAGGGCCCCACGACGATCCCCTCCAGCGGATGGCCCTGGGCGTCGGTGACGCGTCCGGTGGCCTCGCGACCGGCGATGAGGCGGACGTCGGCGATGGTGGTCGTCTGCCCGGCCACGAGCGGGATCACCCGCGCGTGACGCTGGGTGGCGCCGTGCGCCGCCCACGTGTCGTTGTTCCAGCCACCGGGCACGTTGAGGGTGACCTTGGTCGGCGGGATGCCGGTGACCGTGTAGACGCCGTCAGCGCCGGAGCAGCCGCCGGCGTTCGGCAGGTACGTGCTGGTCCGCCCGAGGTAGACCTGCGGACAGCGGTCGGCGACCGGCTTGCCGCCGGCGTCGAGGACGCGACCGGTCAGGGTCGCCCCGCGCGGGACGACGAGGTCGTATGCCGTGACCGCGCCGGCCGCGACGGTGACCGGCTTCGCCCCGGTCTCGGTCCACGACCCGCCGGACCAGATCGAGGGGTAGGCCGGGTTCTGGCTCTGGAAGTCGACGGTGTAGCTGCCCGGCGCCAGCTCGGCCGAGTAGTGCCCGTCGGCGTCGCTGCAGGCCCACACCCACTGGTCCGAGGTGGGCACCGTGGCGCACAGGTCGCTGACCGGCTGCCCCTGGTCGTCGGTGAGGGTGCCCGCGATGCCGCTGGCCGGCGGCAGGGCCACCCGGCCGAGGTCGGCGCCCGCGTCGGCACCCGCGTGGTAGGTGGTGGCGTGCTCGCGGTCCGCGGCGTCAGGCGCCCACACCGAGCGCGTGCCGTCGGTGACGTGGACGACGAAGTCACCGACCGGGACCGTCGCCGTCAGATCGCCGCCCCCGGAGGACGTGCCCTGGTAGATCGGCTCGTCCGAGCCGGGACGGAACGCCTCGACCGTGGCGCCCTCGACCGGCTGGCCGTCGGCGTCCACGAGCATGCCGGTCATGGCGCCGGCCCGCTCGAGGGCGAAGTCGGCGGTGCCCGGGACGGTCAGCAGGTCGGCGTGGTCCCAGGTGTAGTGGCCGGTGGCGTACTGGCTGACGTGGTCACCGCCATAGGCCTGCACGCGGTAGGCCAGGTCGGCGTTGGGCACCTCCAGGCTGTAGCGGCCGTCGGCGTCGACGCAGCCGGAGGCCGTGCCGTCCCAGTTCTCGTCGGTGGCCTGGACGCAGGCGTCCGGGACCGGTGCACCGGTCACCGCGTCGATGACGCGACCGGTCAGCGTGGCGGTGGCGGCGTGCGCCGGGGCGGTGACCCCGATCGCCGAGCCGGCCAGGAGTGCCGCACACAGCAGGGTGCGGGCAGCGCGAGACGGCAAGTGGACCCCCCTTGGCGAATTCGGGCAATGCGCCCGAAAGTCAACGAAACCGGGCGAAATCTAGGGCCGGTGGGGCGTGCCGCGCAATGCGCTTTGCCGAATCCATGACGAGGCCGGTCCCTGCGCACGCAGGGACCGGCCTCGCCGGGGCAGGGACCGGGATCAGAGCCGGGGCAGGTAGCGCTCCAGCTCGAACGGCGTGACCTGGTTGCGGTAGTCGTCCCACTCGGCCCGCTTGTTGCGCAGGAAGAAGTCGAAGACGTGCTCCCCCAGCGCCTCGGCGACCAGGTCCGAGCGCTCCATCAGCGCGATCGCCGAGTGCAGCGAGGTCGGCAGCGGCTGGATGCCCATGGCCCGGCGCTCTGCGTCGGTCAGGGTCCACACGTCGTCCTCGGCCTCGTCGGGCAGGTCGTAGCCCTCCTCGATGCCCTTGAGCCCGGCGGTGAGCAGCACCGCGAACGCCAGGTAGGGGTTGCACGCCGAGTCCAGCGAGCGCACCTCGATGCGGGTGCTCTGGCCCTTGGACGGCTTGTACATCGGCACGCGGATCAGGGCGCTGCGGTTGTTGTGCCCCCAGCAGATGTAGGCCGGTGCCTCGCCGCCGCCCCACAGGCGCTTGTAGGAGTTGACCCACTGGTTGGTCACCGCGGTGATCTCGGCACCGTGGCGCAGCAGCCCGGCGATGAACTGCCGCCCGACCTTGCTCAGCTGGTAGGGCGCGCCGGCCTCGTAGAAGGCGTTGCGGTCCCCCTCGAACAGCGACAGGTGGGTGTGCATGCCCGAGCCCGGCTGGTCGGTCAGCGGCTTGGGCATGAACGAGGCATAGATGTCCTGCTCGAGCGCGACCTCCTTGATGACCGTGCGGAACGTCATGATGTTGTCCGC
>DASSPC010000182.1:0-2708 GCA_035699865.1 Oryzihumus sp.
GGGATGAACGGGGTGTAGTTCGAGGTCTTGACGTAGCCGATGCCCGCGAAGATCACGAACAGCACGATGAAGAGCTTGAGCCCGACGAGGACCAGGTTGACCCGCATCGACTCCTTGATGCCGATGGCGATCAGCGTCGTGAGCGCGGCGACGAGCAGGAAGGCCAGCAGGTCGAAGTGCGAGCCCGGCGCGAGCGAGGCCGGCCACGTGATGCCGATCTTGCCCAGGAACAGCTCGGCGTACTCGGACCAGCCCTGGGAGACGACGCTGGCGCCGAGCATCAGCTCGAGCAGCAGGTCCCAGCCGATGATCCAGGCGACGAGCTCGCCGAGGGAGGCGTAGGAGAACGTGTATGCCGAGCCCGAGACCGGCACGGTCGAGGCGAACTCGGCGTAGCACAGGGCCGCCAGGCCACAGCAGATCGCGCCGATGACGAACGAGACGACGATGGCCGGCCCGGCGTACTGGGCCGCCGCCTTGCCGGTGACGGTGAAGATGCCCGCGCCGATGATCACGCCGATGCCGAAGACGGTGAGGTCCAGCGCGCTGAGCCGCTTCTTGAGCTGGTGTCCCTCTTCGTCGGTCTCGGCGATCGACTGCTCGATCGTCTTGGTGCGCAACACACTCATACTGGCTGCTCCTTGTGGGTGACCTGTCCATGCCCTGTGTACGGCGCTGGTCACCATAGACCCGCGGGACAGGGATCGCCCATGGTGCCGAGGTCGAAATCATCCTTTTTGAGTAGACCGCATGCTGGACAGCAGTCTTGATCCGTGGACCGTCGGCCCGTTCGCGCGTCGCCGACCTGCAGCTGACAGGTGCGTGCGGTAGACCTGCTCGCGGCGGCGCCGCCAGCTGCTCCAGACGGCACCGCCACCCGGTGGCGGGGCCCGCTGCCCGCCCGCGACAGAGAGCAGGACAGATGCTGCGTTTCTTCCTCGGCGCCTCGGTGCTCGTCACCGGCGCGCTCGTCACCCTCGCCGCCGTCCTGGGCGGTCCCGGCTGGTGGGCGCTGCTCGCCGTGGTCGCCCTGCTGCTGGCGCTGGGGATCTGGGACCTGCTCCAGCGGCGGCACTCGATCCTGCGCAACTACCCCGTCCTGGGGCACATGCGCTTCCTGCTCGAGGGGATCCGCCCCGAGCTGCAGCAGTACTTCATCGAGCGCAACTTCGACGGCCGGCCCTACGACCGGGACACGCGCTCGATCATCTACGAGCGGGCCAAGGGCATCCACGGCGAGCAGGCGTTCGGCACCGAGCGCGACGTCAACGCCATCGGCTACGAGTACCTCGTCCACTCCAGCCGCCCCGTCGACACGCCCGAGCACCCGCACCGGGTCCGGATCGGCGGCCCCGACTGCACGAAGCCCTATGACATGTCGCTGCTCAACGTCTCGGCGATGAGCTTCGGGGCGTTGAGCGCCAACGCGATCCTGGCGCTCAACGCCGGGGCGGCGAAGGGCGGCTTCGCGCACGACACCGGCGAGGGCGGGCTGACGAAGTACCACCTCGAGCACGGTGGAGACCTGGTCTGGGAGATCGGCAGCGGCTACTTCGGTGCCCGGACCAAGGAGGGCGACTTCGACCCGGACATGTTCCGCGACAAGGCCGCCCACGACCACGTCAAGATGGTCTCGCTCAAGCTGAGCCAGGGGGCCAAGCCCGGCATCGGCGGCGTGCTCCCGGCGGCCAAGGTCAGCAAGGAGATCGCCGAGGCGCGCAACGTGCCCCAGGGCGAGAAGTGCGTGTCACCGCCCTACCACCGGGTCTTCTCCACCCCGCGCGAGCTGGTCCACTTCATCGCCCGGATGCGCGAGCTGTCCGGCGGCAAACCGGCCGGGTTCAAGCTGTGCGTCGGCTCCCGCACCGACGTGCTGGCCATCTGCAAGGCCATGCTCGCCGAGGGCATCACCCCGGACTTCATCATCGTCGACGGGGCCGAGGGCGGCACCGGTGCGGCGCCGCTGGAGTACGAGGACCACGTCGGCAGCCCCCTGACCGAGGGCCTGCTCACCGTGCACAACGCCCTCGTCGGGGCCGGGCTGCGCGACCGGGTCCGGGTCGGCGCCAGCGGCAAGGTCTCCACCGGCGTCGACATCGTCAAGCGGATGATCCAGGGCGCCGACTACACCAACGCGGCCCGGGCGATGATGATGGCGACCGGCTGCATCCAGGCCCAGCGCTGCCACACCAACACCTGCCCGGTCGGCGTCACCACCCAGGACCCGCGCCGGATGCGCGCCCTCGACGTCGGGGACAAGACCGAGCGGGTGCACCGGTTCCACGAGGCGACGGTCGCGGAGGCGACCCAGGTCATCGCGTCGATGGGCCTGCACGGCCCGCACGAGCTGCGCCCGCACATGCTGCGCCGGCGCATCGACCACACCACGACCGTCGGCTACGACCAGCTGTTTGACCACCTGCGTCCCGGGCAACTGGTGGAGCAGCCGCCGGAGTCGTGGCTGGCGGACTGGGAGCGGGCCGACCCCGACCGCTTCCAGCCCTGACCGGCAAGCCCTGACCGGCAAGCCCGGCCGGCAAGCCCTGACCCGCACGCCCGACTGAAGGAGACGACATGACCACCGTTGCCGAGCTGCTGGTCCAGGCCCTCGCCGACCACGGCGTGAAGACCATCTGGGGCGTGGTCGGGGACGCCCTCAACCCCGTCACCGACGCGATCCGCCGCGAGGAGCGGCTGGAGTGGGTCGG
>DASSPC010000183.1:0-3477 GCA_035699865.1 Oryzihumus sp.
CGCACGCGGGAGATGAAGTCGATGTGCGCGCCGTCGATGTCCCGCGTCCGCTCCCCGACCCACAGGAAGTGGCCGGAGACGTCGTAGGGCAGCCCGGTGCGCGAGTCGATGCGCGTCAGCGGCCGCTCGTAGTCCAGCAGCAGCGCCTCGTGGGCGGCGAAGAACTCCACCCGGTGCATCGCCTCGAAGTCGGCACCGCAGGCCTCCATGAACTTCATGGCCTTGTCGATGTCCTTGGCCAGCTTCTCGTAGCGGGCGTTGGCGGAGTTGGCCACGAAGCCGCGGTTCCAGTCGTGCACCCGGCGCAGGTCGGCGAAGCCACCCTGGGTGAACGCCCGCACGAGGTTCAGCGTGGCCGAGCTCGCGTGGTAGGCGCGCACCAGCCGGTCGGGGTCGGGGGTGCGGGCCTCGGGGGTGAACGCGAAGTCGTTGACCATGTCGCCGCGGTAGGCGGGCAGCGTGACGCCCTCGCGCGTCTCGTTGCCGCTGCTGCGGGGCTTGGCGTACTGCCCGGCCATGCGCCCGACCTTGACGACCGGCAGGCTGGCGCCGTAGGTCAGCACCGCGGACATCTGCAGGATGGTCTTGATCCGGTCGCGGATGTTGTCGGCGGTCGCGTGGGCGAAGGTCTCCGCGCAGTCCCCGCCCTGGAGCACGAACGCCTGGCCCCGGGCCGCGGCCGCGAGACGGGTCCGCAGGATGTCGCACTCGCCGGCGAAGACCAGCGGCGGATAGGTCGACAGCGTCAGCACGGCCCGGCCCAGCGCGTCGGCGTCAGGCCACTCGGGCTGCTGCGCGGCGGGCAGGTCACGCCAGGCGTCCAGCCCGGCCAGGACTTCGGGGGTCGCGTCGATGCTCACGGGGTCAAGGGTAGGTGCGTCCAGCCAGCGGACACGCGTGGGTCCGTATGACGAACGCGGGCTTGCGGGGCCACCCTCACCGGGGTGGCCACGCAGGGTGGGTCAGGTGCGCCGCAGCGGCGCTCAGCCGAAGAAGACCTCGGCCTCGGCGTAGCGCTCCGGCGGCACGGTCTTGAGCTCGGCGGTCGCCTCGGCGAGCGGGACGCGCACGATGTCGGTGCCGCGCAGCGCCACCATGACCCCGAAGTCGCCCTCGTGGACGGCGTCGATCGCGTGCAGCCCGAAGCGCGTGGCCAGCACCCGGTCGTAGGCCGTGGGGGTGCCGCCGCGCTGGATGTGGCCCAGCACCACGCACCGGCTCTCGTGCCCGGTGCGCTGCTCGAGCTCGTCGGCCAGCCAGATGCCGATCCCGCCGAGGCGCACGTGGCCGAACGCGTCGATCTCCTGGCTCTGCAGGGCCTCCCCGCCGTCGCTGGGCTGCGCGCCCTCGGCGACCACGATGATCGGGGCGTACTCCTGGTCGAAGCGGTGCTTGACCCAGGCCGCGACCTGGTCGATGTCGAAGCGCCGCTCGGGCACGAGGATGACGTTGGCCCCGCCGGCCAGCCCGGAATGCAGCGCGATCCAGCCGGCGTGCCGGCCCATGACCTCCACGACGAGCGCGCGGTGGTGGGACTCGGCCGTGGTGCGCAGCCGGTCGATCGCCTCGGTGGCGATGGACACCGCGGTGTCGAAGCCGAAGGTGTAGTCGGTGCCGGAGAGGTCGTTGTCGATCGTCTTGGGCACGCCCACGACGCCCAGGCCGTCGTCGGTGAGCCGCTTGGCCACCCCGAGGGTGTCCTCTCCCCCGATGGCGACCAGCGCGTCGATACCCGCGGCACGGACGTTCTCGCGGATGCGGTCCACCCCGCCGTCGATCGTGTACGGGTTGGTCCGCGAGGACCCCAGGATGGTGCCGCCGCGGGCGAGGATGTCCTCGACGTCCTCCAGCCCCAGGGGTCTGGTCAGCCCCTCCAGCGGGCCCTTCCACCCGTCGCGGTAGCCCACGAACTCGTGGCCATAGGTCTCGATCCCCTTGCGGACGACGGCCCGGATCACGGCGTTGAGGCCGGGACAGTCGCCGCCACCTGTCAACACACCGATGCGCATGCCCGGCAACCTATCGCCCGGACCGGGGTCCGCGGCTAGGGTCGAAGGTATGACCTTCTCCATCGTCGCCTCGATGGGCGACGCCCTCGGCGTCGCCGTCGCCAGCAAGTTCCTCGCCGTCGGGTCGGTCGTGCCGGCCGCCCGGGTGGGCGTGGGCGCCGTGGCGACCCAGGCGCTGGCCAAGGTCTCCTACAAGGGCGACGCCCTCGCGCTGCTGGCCGACGGCGTCGCGCCCGAGGAGGTCGTCGCCCGGCTGACGGGCGACGACGACGGCCACGAGCAGCGCCAGCTCGGGCTGGTCACGCCCACCGGCCAGGCCAGCTACACCGGACCGGCGTGCATGGACTGGGCCGGGGGGCTGACCGGGCGCGACGCCACCGGCGGCTACGCCATCCAGGGCAACATCCTCGCCGGGCCCCAGGTGGTGCAGGAGATGGAACGGGCGTGGCTGGAGGCGGCGCACCTGCCGTTCCCGTCCCGCCTCGTCCACGCGGTGCTGGCCGGCGACCGGGCCGGCGGCGACCGCCGGGGACGGCAGTCCGCCGCCCTGTATGCCGTGCAGGCCGGCACCGGCTACGACGGTTCCGGCGTGCTGGCGGACCTGCGCGTCGACGACCACCCCGAGGCGCCGCAGGAGCTGGCCCGCCTGCTCGACCTCAACGAGCTCTACTTCGGCGGACCCACCAACGTGCTCCCGCTCGAGGGCGGGCTGCTCGAGGAGGTCACCGACCGGCTGGCCAGGCTCGGGCGCACCCAGCCCGACGTGCACGAGGCCCTGGCCGACTGGGCCGGGGCCGAGAACTACGAGACGCGGCTGTCTCCCGAGGGGATCGACTCGCGGGTGCTGCAGGCGCTGCGCGAGGCCACCGCGGCCTGAGGCTCAGCCCGCGGGCCCGGGGTCGTCCAGGCCCTGCGCGATGGCGAAGCGCACCAGCTCGATCCGGTTGTGCAGCTGCAGCTTGGTCAACGTGTTCTGCACGTGGTTCTGCACGGTGCGGTGGGAGATGAACAGCCGGGCGGCGATCTGCTTGTAGCTCAGCCCGGTCGCGACCAGCTTGAGCACCTCGGTCTCGCGCTCGGTCAGGCCGGGCACCGAGGGCTGCCGGTCCGTGCCGTCCTGGGCCGCCATCCGGCGGAACTCCCCCAGCACCAGCCCGGCCAGCCCGGCGGTGAACACCGCCGTGCCCGCGGCGGTCTCGCGGACCGCGTCGAGGAACTCCTCGCGGGAGGCGGACTTGAGCAGGTAGCCCGTCGCGCCCACCTTTACCGCCTCGAGCACGTCCCGCTGCTCGGCGCTGGCCGAGAGGACCAGGACCCGGGTCGGCGCACCGGCCCGCCGGATGGCGGCGCAGACCTCGTCGCCGCGGATGCCCGGGAGGTTGAGGTCGAGGACCAGCACGTCGGGCCGGGTGGCCAGGGTGCGGTTGACGGCCGAGGGCCCGTCATCGGCCGTGGCCACGACGGTGAA
>DASSPC010000184.1:0-7024 GCA_035699865.1 Oryzihumus sp.
ACGGCTGGCCGCCGGGGTCGACCGCGTCCTGGGTGGTCGCACGTCGGTGCGGCGACGGCTGGAGCGCGCCGGGCGCCCCCCGGATGTCGAGGCGTTCCGGGCCGAGCAGGTCCTGTGGGGCGCCGCCGCCGGGCTCGCGGGCCTGGCGCTGGCGGCGACGCTGTGGTGGCGCGGCAAGGGCAGCGCCACTGGGCTGGTGCTCCTCGTGGTCCTCGCGGTCGCCGCCGGGGTCGTCGCACGCGACCAGAGGCTGAGCCACCAGGCCAGCAGCCGCGAGGCGCGCATGCTGCGGGAGTTCCCCACCGTCGCCGAGCTGCTCGCCCTGGCCATCGGGGCCGGCGAGAGCACGGTCGGCGCGCTCGAGCGGGTGTGCCGGCTCTCCGGCGGGGAGCTGGCCGCGGAGCTGCGTCACTGCCTGGCCGACGCCCGTGCCGGGGCCGCCCTCCCGCAGGCGCTGCAGGGGCTGGCCGACCGCACCGGCCTGCCGAGCCTGGCCCGCTTCGTCGACGGGATCGTCATCGCGGTCGAGCGCGGCACCCCGCTGGCCGACGTCATGCGGGCCCAGGCCCAGGACGCGCGTGAGGCCGGGCGACGGGCGGTGCTGGAACAGGGCGGGCGCAAGGAGATCGCGATGATGGTGCCCGTCGTCTTCCTCGTGCTGCCGGTCACCGTGCTCTTCGCGATCTACCCGGGTGTGGCCTTCCTGGAGTTCTCGATCTGACCACCGACCGTTCCACCGAACCGAGGGAGAAGACGATGACGGACACACAGCCCATGACGGCGCGGTTGCCCGGACGGGTGCAACAGCTGGCCCACCGGGGACGCGCCCGGCTCGGCACGCCGGACCGGGGCGATGTGCCCGGATGGGTCCTGATCACGCTGATGACCGCGGGGCTCGTCACGGTGCTCTGGGCCCTCGCCGGCGACCAGCTGCAGACGATGTTCACCCAGGCGATGGCCTCGGTGACCGGGCCGCGGTGAGCCGTCCAGCCCGGGTGCACGGAGACCGCGGCTCTGCCGTGGTCGACTTCGCGCTGGTCTCCGTGCTGGTCAGCTCCTTGTTCCTGGCCGTGTTCCAGGTGGGGCTGGCACTGCACGTGCGCAACACGTTGGTCGCGTGCGCTGCCGAGGGAGCGCGCTTCGGCGCCCGTGCCGACACCACGCCGGCGGACGGTGCGGCCCGGGCGCGAGCCCTCATCACCGCCAGCCTCTCCCGCCGCTGGGCGGAGGGCGTCAGCGCCTCGGAGCGCCCGGTCGGCGGGGTCCGGGTGGTGCAGGTGGACGTGTCCGCACCGCTGCCGGTGCTCGGCTGGCTCGGCCCCTCCGGCGCCCTGGCGGTGCGCGGCCGGGCCTTCGTCGAGGGGCAGTGAGCGTGGTAGGCGCGGTGCGGCGCTGGTGCCGCCGTCGACTGGTCGCCGACCGCGGCAGCGCGGTGGTCGAGTTCGTCTTCCTGGCCGTGCTCCTCATGGTGCCCATCGCCTACCTGGTGATGGTCATGGCCAGGCTGCAGGCCGGTGCGTATGCCGTGTCCGCCGCCGCGCGCGAGGCCGGCCGCGCCTACGTGACGGCACCGGCGGCCCAGGAGGCACCCGCCCGGGCCGCCGCGGCGGCCAGGCTCGCCTTCGAGGACCAGGGCTTCACCCACGACATCCGGCTCTCGTTGCGCTGCGACGGTGACCCGTGCCTGCGGCCCGAGGGCCGCGTCGCGGTGACCGCCGGCGTGAGCGTGCCGCTGCCGCTGGTGCCCTCGTTCCTGTCCGGGGTGGTGCCCACGGCCGTCCCGGTGACCGCCACCCACACCGAGAGCGTCGAACGCTTCGGCGGCCGGCGATGACCACCTGGTGCCGTGCCCGCCTCGCCCGGCTCCGGCGCGAGGGTGACCGGGGCCAGGTGCTGCTGCTGGTGCTGGGGTTCACGGTCGTGGCCCTGCTGCTGGTCGTCGGGGCGGTGGACGTCACCGCGCTCCAGCTGGCCCGCATCCGGCTGACCGACGCCGCCGACGGCGCCGCCCTCGCGTCCGCCGACGAGCTCGACCGCGCCGGCACCTACCGCCACGGGGTGGACCGGTCGCTGCGGGTCGGCGACGCGGACGTGCGTGCCGCGGCCACGGCATACCTGCAGGTCCAGGGCCGGCCGCAGGGGGTCACCGACTGGCAGCTGCTGCCCGGCACGGGCAGCCCGGACGGGCAGTCCGCGGTGGTGCGGCTGCAAGGGACTGCGCACGTCCCCCTGCTGTCCTCGGTCGTGTCCGCGCTGGGTGACAGCATCACCATCACCGTCCAGTCGCGCGCCCGCGCTGAGGTGCGTTGAGCGGGCGCGCGCGTGCACCGCGAGCGTTGCCAGCACAGCACATCCGGGGTCGTCCCGAACCCTGAGGGCGGGTCCGGCCCCGCGCGGGCCTCCCTCTAAGGTTGGCCCACTGAGACCAAGAGAGAGGACCCCATGGAAGGGCAGCGGATCGCCGGCCGCTACCACGTGGTGCGAGCCATTGGTCGCGGCGGCATGGGCACGGTCTGGTTGTGCCGGGACGAGGTCCTCGGCCGCGAGGTCGCGGTCAAGCAGATCGGCGCGCTGCCGGGGGAGTCCGTCGTCGAGAAGAAGCGGGCCATGCGCGAGGCCCGTGCGGCCGCCGCCCTCAACCACCACAACGCCGTCGCCGTCTACGACGTGGTCGACCACGACGACCGTCCGTGGCTGGTCATGGAGTTCGTCGACGGGCACACCCTCTCCGAGGAGATCAGCCGCGAGGGGCGCCTGTCGCCCCAGCGCGCGGCCGACATCGGCTCGCAGCTCGCCAGCGCGCTCACGCGCGCCCACGAGCGGCGCATCGTCCATCGCGACATCAAGCCCGCCAACGTCCTCATCGACCGCTGGGGCCGGCCCAAGATCAGCGACTTCGGTATCGCGCGTGGCCACGGCGACGACCAGCTCACCCAGACCGGGTTCGTCACCGGCACGCCCGGCTACCTCTCACCCGAGCTGGCTCGCGGCGGCGACCCGGACGCGGCCTCCGACGTGTGGGCGCTCGCGGCCACCATCTACGCCGCCGTCGAGGGCCGCGGGCCCTACGAGCCGCGGCCCAACCCGATCGCCGTGCTGCAGACCATTGCCACGCAGCGCCCGCGTCAGACCGAGCACGCCGGCCCGCTGGAGCCAGCCCTCGCCGCGATGATGCACGAGGACCCGGCCCAGCGCTGGGACATGGCGACCGCAGCCAAGCAGCTCGCCCGGATCGCCCGCGACGGCCAGGCACCGGTGACCCCGGCGCCCACCCGGGTGCAGCCCGCGGTGCCGGCCGGTGACGGCGACGAGCCGACCCGGCCGTGGAAGGCCCCCGCCGCCGGTGCTGCTGCCGGTGGTGCGGCGTCCGCCGGGGCCGCTGCGGCTTCCCCCGCGGGTGCCTCTGCTGCGGAAGCCACCCCGACGAAGGCCGAGGGCGGGACGGCGGCCTCCGCCTCCGCCGGCGCCGCGACGGCCACCCCGGACACCGCACGTACCCGCTCGACGGCCACCCCTGCCGCGCCGACCGCGCGGCAGGCAGCGGCACCGGCAGCCTCCACCGCCGACTCCTCCGGGGTGTCCGACGACAGCGACGTGATCGACACCCGGCGGCGGGGCAAGGCGCTGCCGGTCGTCGCGCTGGTGCTCGTGCTGCTGCTCCTCCTGGGCGGCTATGCCCTGAGCCACCGCGGCAACACGTCCTCCGGGACCGGGGCCACGGCGACGCCGCCGAAGCCGTCCTCGACCCCGAAGGCGTCCACGCCCTCGGCCAGCGCCACCACGTCGGCCTCGCCGTCGCCGAGCCCCTCCTCGACCACCCCCACCTCGTCGCCGACCGCCTCGGCGCAGGCACCGGCCACCGACGCCAGCCTGTCGCAGTTCGTGCGGTCCTACTTCGCCAACGTCACGGGCAACCGCGACGTCACCTGGCAGGAGCTGACCTCCGGCATGCAGGCGGCCGCGGGTGGGCGCTCGGGCTACGACCAGTTCTGGCGGACCATCGCCGCCGTCCGGGTGGGCGGCGTGCGGGCCGACGCCGCCGGCCGCACCGCCACGGCGCGGCTGACCTACGTGCGCCAGGACGGGACGACCTCGACCGAGCGGCACGTGTTCACGTTCGTCCGGCACGGCGACCAGTGGCTGATCGCCAGCGAGCACATGGGCTGAGCCCGCTCACGGCTCCAGGCAGGCCGGGATGGAGTCGCGGTTGCCGGTGGGGGAGAGGGTGTGACCGCTCGGGTCGTAGACCTTCACCCAGTCGACGGTGGAGAGCTGACGCAGCGTCGGCAGGATCTCGCCGGCGATGGTGACCGTGGAGCCACCGCTGCTGCACCCACCGGTGAGCTGCACCCGCGCGATCCCGCCCGAGACGCTCAGGGCCCGGAAGCCCGTGGCGCCAGAGGAGAGCTGCCGCAGGCCGGCGGCGCGCTCGGTGGTCGTCGGGCCGGCGAAGATGCGGTCCATCAGCCCGGTCGCCGGTGTCAGCGGCAGGACCGGGCGCAGCACCGGGGTGAAGAACGGCTCCGTGTTGGCGACGAACCGCGGCTGGTTGAAGAACCACACCTGGCGCCACACGGTGGGGAACGCCGCGCCGATGTCGACCACGACCCGGCTGGGGCTGGTCAGCGTGGACACGTGCACGGCCTGCCGGCTGGCCACGCCGATGCCGTAGGTCGTCACCGCCTCGAAGTCCCCTGACTCGACCGCCGTCATGACGTTGGGCAGGGCGAACGCGACCCGTGATGGGGCCGTGGCCTGGCCCGCGGCGTTGTGCGCGTTGGCGGCGGCGAAGCGCACCCGCAGGATCGCGCGGCCGGCAACGGGCACCGGCAGCCCGGAGGCGTCGCCGACCAGCTGGGTGACCCACGTGACCTGTCGGCTGGCCGGCAGGCCGCCGGCGAAGTCGAAGACCACCCGGTCGTAGCTGGGGTGGTGCGCCGCCCGGATGCCGACGAGGGTCGGCACGGCCGGGGTGGCCGCGCCGGCGACCGGGGCCGAGAGCGGCAGCCCTGCCCCGAGGGCGAGGAGGAGGACGAGAAGCCTGCGGACGACCCTCATGGGACACCCCCGGAGACCGGCTGGTTGACGTGGCAACATCATCGGCCCGCCACGGTCTCCCCGGCAGAGCCGATGGTCCCCTCCCCGGCCGTGTCCGGGGAGGACGTCGCGCTCGACTACCCTTCAACTCGTGGCGACCACCGACTTTGCATCTGAGCTGAAGGACCTGCGCGCGACCATGGAGTCGGTGCGTCAGGTCACCGACCTCGACCGGTTGAAGTCGCAGATCGCCGACCTGTCGGAGAAGTCCGCGGCCCCGGACCTGTGGGACGACCCGGAGAAGGCCCAGGAGGTCACCTCCAGCCTGTCGCGGCTCAACTCCGAGCTCGAGCGCATCACCGGCATGGACCAGCGCATCGACGACCTCGAGGTGCTCGTCGAGATGGCGACCGAGGACGGCGGCGACGCCGAGACCCTCGCCGAGGCCGAGAAGGAGCTCGTCTCGCTGCGCAAGGCCGTCGGCGAGCTCGAGGTCCGCACCCTGCTCGCCGGTGAGTACGACCAGCGCGAGGCGGTCGTGACGATCCGCGCCGGCGCCGGTGGCGTCGACGCCGCCGACTTCGCCGAGATGCTCATGCGGATGTACCTGCGCTGGGCCGAGCGCCACGGCTACCCGACCTCGGTGCTGGACACCTCCTACGCCGAGGAGGCCGGCCTGAAGTCGGCCACCTTCGAGGTCAAGGTGCCCTACGCCTTCGGCCACCTCTCGGTCGAGGCCGGCACCCACCGCCTCGTGCGGATCAGCCCGTTCGACAACCAGGGCCGCCGCCAGACGAGCTTCGCCGCCGTCGAGGTGATCCCGCTGATCGAGTCCACCGACCACATCGAGATCCCCGAGAACGAGATCAAGGTCGACGTCTTCCGCTCCTCGGGCCCGGGCGGCCAGTCGGTCAACACCACCGACTCCGCGGTGCGCATGACGCACATCCCCACCGGCATCGTCGTCTCGATGCAGAACGAGAAGTCCCAGATCCAGAACCGCGCCGCCGCCCTGCGCGTGCTCCAGTCCCGCCTGCTGCTGCAGCGCCAGGCCGAGGAGCAGGCCGCCAAGAAGGCGCTCGCCGGCGACGTCAAGGCCAGCTGGGGCGACCAGATGCGCTCCTACGTGCTGCACCCCTACCAGATGGTCAAGGACCTGCGCACCGAGTACGAAGTCGGCAACACCAGCGGCGTCTTCGACGGTGACATCGACGGCTTCATCGAGGCCGGGATCCGCTGGAAGCGCGCCGCCGAGCGCGACGAGGCCTAGCCCGGGGGAGCGGCCCGGCCGGGTGCGGCCGGGGTCGCACACGCCGAGATCGCGCGAGTCCCCGCAAAACGGGGGGCGGGGCCCTACGCTCGGGAGCGCATGTCCGGCCCCGTTGCCGGGGTGGGTATGCCGCTTCCGTCCCCGAGCAGGCAAGGGCACCTCCCGCGCATGATCCGCTTCGAGAACGTCAGCAAGACCTACCCGCGGTCCTCGCGCCCGGCGCTGACGGACATCAGCCTGGAGGTCGAGCGGGGCGAGTTCGTCTTCGTCGTCGGCCAGTCCGGCTCGGGCAAGTCGACGCTGCTGCGCCTGGTGCTCAAGGAGGAGGCGGCCACCACGGGCAACGTGCTCGTCGCCGGACGCGAGCTGGCCTCGCTGCCCTCCCGCAAGGTCCCGGCGCTGCGCCGCGAGATCGGCACGGTCTTCCAGGACTTCCGGCTGCTGCCCAACAAGACCGTCTTCCAGAACGTCGCCTTCGCCTTGCAGGTGCTCGGCCGCAGCCGCCACGACATCAAGGCCCTGGTGCCCGAGACGCTGGAGCTGGTCGGCCTGGAGGGCAAGGAGAAGCGCCTGCCGCACGAGCTCTCCGGTGGTGAGCAGCAGCGCGTGGCCATCGCCCGGGCCTTCGTCAACAAGCCGGCGATCCTCATCGCCGACGAGCCCACCGGCAACCTCGACCCGACGACCAGCCTGGGCATCGTGCGCCTGCTGGACCGG
>DASSPC010000185.1:0-9551 GCA_035699865.1 Oryzihumus sp.
GACTCCTCGCGCTGGGCGGCCTGGCGCTTCTGCAGCGGCCGCAGGATGAACGACAGGGACGCCACGAGGACGGGCACCCCCAGCAGCACCAGCAGGCCGAGCGGCCGGCTCGTGCCGAGCAGCACGACGGCGACGACGACGTAGGACACGATCGCGCCCGCGAAGCGGGCGGTCACGTCGTACAGGCCACCGAGGCGCATCGAGTCGGAGGCGACCGTCGCCACCACCTCGCCGGTCGGCATGGAGCGCGGCAGGGCCTCGCCGGTGTCGGCGCCCTTGTAGCCGATGAGCTGCACGGAGCGGAAGGAGGAGCGCAGCCAGTTCTCCACGGCGAAGCGGTGCCTGGCCGCACCGGCGCCGGCCCCGATGGCGCCGAGCAGCAGGATCACCCCGCCCCACAGCAGCAGGCGGGAGGTGTCGTGGCTGATGATGCCCTGGTCGATGCCGCGGCTGACCGCCAGCGGCAGCAGGGCCTGGCTGACCATCCAGACCACGCCGAAGCAGATGCCGCACAGGAGGGTGCGCCACTGTCCCCGGGCGATCCACCACAGGAGCCGTGCCGGGCTGCGCAGGTCAGGGGCGCCGGGGTCGGCGTAGGGAAGCTGCTGCATCAGGGGATCCACGGTATGGGTCGGCACTGACGCCCGGACACCGATTTTCGGCGTGCGCGAGGGGGTGGTGGCATGGCCCGATGGGACGACATCAAGGGCGGTTGAGGTCAACCTCGCGATGCGGTCGCGGGGCGCCCAGCCACGTCACCTAGCCTGAGGTCGTGCTGCGGACCGCCCTACGACCCCGCTGGCTGGGGCTGTTGGCCCTGGTCGTGGTCGTCATGGTCACCTTCACGATGCTCGGCCTGTGGCAGCTCAACGTCGCCCGCGACAAGGGCCGCGCCGAGGCGGTCAAGGCCGCCCCCAAACGTCCGGTCGCCGCGCTCACCACGGTGGTGCGGCCGCAGGCGCAGTTCCCCGCCGACGGCTCCGGCCGCCGGGTCACCGCGACGGGCCGGTACGACGCGGCGGGGCAGGTCCTCGTCACCCCTCGCCTGCTCGACGGCAGGCGGGGCTACTGGGTCGTCACGCCCCTCGTGGTGGACGGCACCGGGGCGCGCCTGGCCGTCGTACGCGGGTTCGTCACCGACCCGGCCGCCGCGACCCGGCCCCCAGCCACCGGCCCGGTGACGGTCACCGGCAGCCTGGCGCCGGCTGAGTCGCCGAGCGACGTCGGCGCGGCCCTGCCGGACGGCCAGCTCGGCTCGGTCGACCTCGCGCACCTGGTGAACCGGTGGGGCGGGCAGATCTACAACGCGTTCGTCTTCGCCACCGCCGAGCGGCCCGACGTGACCACCGGGACGGCCGGGATCGTCCGGGTGCCGCCACCCCCGCCGGCCGGCGGGGGGCTGGCACTGCGCAACGCGGGATACGCCGTGCAGTGGTGGGTCTTCGCGCTCTTCGCCCTCTACATGTGGTGGAGGATGGTCCGCGACGAGCACACCCGTGAGCAGTCCCCGGCGCGTCCCGCGCCGGCTCCCCAGAAGGTCCGGAAAGAGGTCAGTGATGTCTGAGCAGGCGATCGACAGCGCACAGGCGGAGTCCATCCGCAAGGCGCTCGGCTACTACAAGGTGATGTCGATCGTGGCCGGTGTCGCGCTGTTCATCCTGTGCATCGTGGTCTTCATCCACTACGTGCTGCACAACCCCAAGCCGTCAGAGACGTGGAGCCCGATCCACGGGATCCTCTACTTCGTCTACGTCGTCTCCACCGCCAACCTGGGGTTCAAGGTGCGCTGGAGCCTGCCGCGGATGATCCGCATCATGCTGGTCGGGTTCGTGCCCGTGCTCCCGTTCATCGTCGAGCCCAAGGTGGCCCGGGAGGTCGAGGGCCAGCTGGCCGCCGGTAGCCTTGCCGCGTGACTGAAGCGCTGCAGGCCCGGCCCGTCCTCGTCGTCGACTTCGGGGCGCAGTACGCCCAGCTGATCGCCCGGCGGGTGCGTGAGGCCAACGTCTACAGCGAGGTCGTCCCGCACACCATGCCGGTGGCGGAGATGCTCGCCAAGGACCCCGCGGCCGTGGTCCTCTCCGGTGGCCCGTCCTCGGTCTACGAGGAGGGGGCGCCGACGCTGGACGCCGCGCTGCTCGAGGCCGGCGTGCCGGTCTTCGGCATCTGCTACGGCTTCCAGTCGATGGTCAAGGCGCTCGGCGGCACCGTCGCCCACACCGGGCTGCGCGAGTACGGCGCGACGATGGCGTCGGTGTCCGACACGAGCTCGACGCTGTTCAACGGCCAGACCGCCGACCAGTCGGTGTGGATGTCCCACGGCGACTCGGTCTCCGAGGCCCCGGCCGGGATGCGGGTGACCGCCTCCACCCCGGGCGCGCCGGTGGCCGCGTTCGAGGACGACGAGCGCAAGCTCTACGGCGTGCAGTGGCACCCCGAGGTGATCCACTCGACCTTCGGCCAGCGGGTGCTGGAGAACTTCCTCCTGCGCGGCGCCGGGCTGGAGCCGACGTGGACCGCCTCCAACGTGGTCGAGGACCTCGTCGGCGCGATCCGCGAGCAGGTCGGCGAGGCCCACGTGCTGTGCGCGCTGTCCGGCGGGGTCGACTCCTCGGTGGCCGCGGCGCTGGTGCAGAAGGCCGTCGGCGATCAGCTGACCTGCGTGTTCGTCGACCACGGGCTGCTGCGCGCGGGCGAGGCCGAGCAGGTCGAGCAGGAGTTCGTCGCCGCGACCGGGGTCGACCTGGTCGTCGTCGACGCCAGGGAGCAGTTCCTCACCGCGCTGGCGGGGGTGTCCGACCCCGAGGAGAAGCGCAAGATCATCGGCCGGGAGTTCATCCGCGTCTTCGAGCAGGCCGCGCGCGACGTCGTCGGGTCGGCCGACGCCGAGGGGCACCCGGTGGAGTTCCTCGTGCAGGGCACGCTCTACCCCGACGTGGTCGAGAGCGGCGGCGGCACCGGCGCGGCCAACATCAAGAGCCACCACAACGTCGGCGGCCTGCCCGAGGACCTGCAGTTCAAGCTGGTCGAGCCGCTGCGCACCCTGTTCAAGGACGAGGTGCGCCAGGTCGGGCTCGAGCTCGGCGTCCCCGAGGGCATCGTCTGGCGCCAGCCCTTCCCCGGTCCCGGCCTGGGCATCCGCATCGTCGGCGACGTCACCGCCGAGCGGCTGGAGATCCTGCGCGCCGCCGACGCGATCGCCCGCGAGGAGCTGACCGCCGCCGGACTCGACCGCGACATCTGGCAGTGCCCGGTGGTACTGCTGGCCGACGTTCGCTCGGTGGGCGTCCAGGGCGACGGCCGCACCTACGGCCACCCGATCGTGCTGCGGCCGGTGTCCTCCGAGGACGCGATGACCGCGGACTGGACCCGCCTGCCGTATGACGTGCTGGCGCGGATCTCCGGTCGCATCACCAACGAGGTGCGCGAGGTCAACCGGGTCGTGCTCGACGTGACGAGCAAGCCGCCGGGCACCATCGAGTGGGAGTGACGCCTCACCCCGCCTGACGCCGGCGCAAGCACATCCCCTGGCCGGCGTTGGTCGCAGGTTCGTCGCGCCGGTCGCAGGCAGGGACCTGTCACCGGGCCGACGAACTTGCGACCAACCGTGTCATGCCCCGTGCCGGGCGAAGGCGGCGCGGACCATGCGCTCGACCACCGCGGGCGTTGACAGGTCGCGCCAGGTCAGCCGCACCACGGCGTAGCCGAGTGCCCGAAGGCGGTCCTCCCGGTGCTTCTCCTCGACCAGCGCCCGTCGGCCCTCGGCGCCGGCGTACTTGAGCACCCCGTCGAACTCGACGACGGTCCACTGGTCACGAAACAGGAAGTCGACCCGGGCCACGAACCAGCCGTCCTCGTCGCGTATCTCGGCCTGCAGCTCGGGCACAGGCAACGCCATCCCGCGGAAGAGCACCTTCACCCACGACTCCCCGGGTGACTCTGAGCGACCATCGGCGAGCTCGAGCATGAGTCGCACGTCCCTGATGCCATGACACCGGCCGGCGTGCGTCATGGCGTCCGCCAGGTCGGCCGTGGTCACCGTGCCGCGCCGCAGCGCCTCGTCTGCGGCGGCGACACCGGTGATGAGGCCTGCAGTGGCCGTGGTCCGGACGATCGCCGTGGCCGGCAGCACCGACAGGGCGCCTCCCACGAGGCACAGGGGCGTGGACCTGAGCGCCGGGTGGATCACCACGTCACGGGTGCGACGTGGTCGACCCGACGTCGTCCGGCTCAGGTGGATGCGTTCGTCCCGTACTGCGACCAGGGGCAGGCCGTGAAGCGCCACGGCGGATGTGTGGCTGGCAGCGTGCCGACCGTCGAAGCTGCGCACCACGGCGCGGGTGGCGAGCGCGTGGCGCTGCTCCGGCGTGGCTGCGGCGTACCTTGCCTCGTCCACGAAGCAGCCCGGATGCACACGCCGGAGCACGCCTGCGGCGACCAGACGGGACAGGGAGTCGCGAGTGCATCCGCAGGCGTAGGCGTCCGCGGTGCTCAGCGCCCCATGCTGGGCGTCGAGCCTGGTCCTGAGCAGATCGTCCATCCTGGCATCGTCAGCGGGAGATCTCCTGGCCTCCAGGGCCAGCCCCGCACGTGTGGATGACGGGACGCCCGGGACGAGGGCTGTGGATGACCGGACCAGCTTGGCGCTGGGAAGCTGGTGACAGGTTCGTCGGCTTCGTGGCAGGCGAGCGGGTGTCACCCGGCCGACGAACCTGCGACCAACGCTTACGCGCGGGTCGAGGCGCGCGCTCTGCCGGGGAGGACGTAGACGAGCCACAGGATGAGCGTGCCGAGCAGGATCCCGGCCACCACGTCGCTGACCCAGTGGAAGTGCTTCCACACCAGACCCCAGCCCACGAGCAGCGTCCAGGCACCGGCGAGCACCAGCGCCCGGCGGCGCCAGCGAGGCCGCAGCCCGGCGACCGTCAGCGCGACCACGCCCACGCACACCAGCGCCGAGGTGGTGTGCCCGGAGGGGAAGTAGCCCCACCCGTCCTGCACCTCGCTGCCGGGCGGCCCGGGGCGGCTGATCACGGTCTTGCCCAGCAGCACGGTCGCCGCGAGCAGGGCCAGCGCGGCCACCGGCGGGACCAGCGAGCGCCAGGAGCGGGTCAGCGCCGCCACGAGCACGCCCACCGCGAACGCCACGGCCACGTTCGCCGCCGGCTGGGCGACCGTCGTGATGACCGTGGCCACGTGGTCGAGCGCCGGGAAGGTCCCGTGCCGCGGCACGCTGCCGGCCACCCTCGCGTCGAGGGCGGTCACCCAGCTGTGCGTCACGACCGCCACGGTCAGCAGGCCCAGCCCCAGCACGAGCCCCAGGGGGACCAGCCAGCGGGAGCGCCCGGCACGCACGGCGGACCCCGCGTCGGCGAGTGTCGGCACGGGCATGCTGTCGACGGTAGCCGCCCCGGCTGGGCGGCACCTGAGGATCCGTCAGGTGGTCGCCCCCTGCAGCACCGCGACCAGGACCAGCGCGACGGCCAGGAGCCCCACCGTCCCGAAGAACGCCCACAGCCCCACCATCCCGGGCACCCGCTGGCGCACCGGGCCGACGCGGCCGCGCAGGAACGTGAACATCGGCGGGGCGTAGAACAGCGACTGCTCCTGGCCCTCCAGCACGTCCACCCGCGCCGAGGCCTGCCCGTAGGCCCACAGGTACTGGCAGCTGATCTCGACCGCGTTCGGCCCGACCCACAGGTCGTAGACGTTCTCGCCCCACCGCGCCGGGATCGGCTGCCCGTTGACCCGCACCTGCGGCGTCAGCAGCGCCCCCCACGTCAGCCGGTTCTTCTGCATCGTCAGGCGCAGGCGCCCGGTCCCGGGCCGCGCCACCACCCCCATGTCGCCCATGGCGCACACCCTAGGGCGGCGCGGCCGGTGGGCGGACGGCATACAGCCCCGGTATGCCGGGTGGCTAGGGTTGCCCCGTGCTCAGGACTTCGGTGGCGGTTGCGGCAGGGAAGGCGGCGCGGGCCGCCTCCAGACTCAGGGGCGGGGGCTCGGCGCTGCCGGGCCTGGTGGTGGAACGGGTGGACCCGGCGTTCCTCGCGCACGCCCTGGCCGACCTGCCGCGCGGGATCATCGTGGTCAGCGGCACCAACGGCAAGACCACGACCACGAAGATGCTCGCGGCGATCCTGCGCGAGCACGGGCTGCGGGTGTTCACCAACCCCACGGGCAGCAACTTCACCCGCGGCGTGATCTCCTCGATGATCCCCGAGATCCACCTCGGCGGCCGGCTCGACGCCGACGTCGCGGTGCTCGAGCTCGACGAGGCCCACGCGCTGAAGTTCGCCGCCGCGGTCAAGCCGACCCACTCGCTGCTGCTCAACGTGGCCCGCGACCAGCTCGACCGGTTCGCCGAGATCGACCACACCGCCCAGCTGCTGGCCCAGCTCGCCGAGCAGACCACCGGCGGCGTGGTGCTCAACATCGACGACTCCTTCGTCGCGCGGATCCGCGACCGGGTCGCCGACGGGGTCGAGGTGCGCTACTTCGGCGTCGACCCCTCGATCTCCGAGCGGCTGCCCGAGCTGATGGAGGCCGACGTCCGGTTCGAGGACGACTGGGCCGCGCCGACCCCGACCGACGGCGACGGGCTGCTCAAGCCGGCCGACGAGCGCTCCTTCGAGGTGCGGTTCGGCGCCGAGGGCGTCGTCGGGCCGGTCGAGCTGCGCCAGCGCGGGCTCGCCGCGATGATCAACGCCACCGCGGCCACGACCACCGCGAAGATGCTGCTGGGCGAGGACTTCCGCGAGGCGTCCACGGTCGCCGCGCTGCAGAAGGTGCAGCCGCCCTTCGGCCGCGGCGAGATCATCGACGCCGACGGCCAGCCGCTGGAGCTGGTGCTGGTCAAGAACCCGGCCGGCTTCACCGTCGCGCTGGGCACCTACGGCACGACGCCGGTGGCCTCGATGGTGGCCATCAACGACAACTACGCCGACGGCCGCGACGTGTCGTGGCTCTACGACGTCAGCTTCGAGAGCCTGCGCGAGCGGGGCGTGGCCATGACCTCCGGCGTCCGGGCCTACGACATGGCGCTGCGGCTGCAGTACGACGACGTCGCCGTCGAGGAGGTCGAGCCCGACCTGGACAAGGCGCTGGAACGCTTCCTCACGGCATACCCGGACGAGCCCAAGCGCATCTTCTGCACCTACACCGCCATGATGGCCCTGCGCCGCGACCTCGCCGCGCGCTACGGCCTCGCCAACTTCGGGGAGGACCCCCAGTGAGCAAGGGCCGCATCAACCTCGTGCACATCTACCCGCGGGAGATGAGCATC
The DNA here is from genome assembly GCA_035699865.1 of Oryzihumus sp. Taxonomy (GTDB): domain Bacteria; phylum Actinomycetota; class Actinomycetes; order Actinomycetales; family Dermatophilaceae; genus Oryzihumus. The sequence continues at coordinate 7,283 of DASSPC010000185.1, forward strand.
TACGGCGACCTGGGCAACACCCGCTGCCTGGCCTCGCGCCTGCGCTGGCACGGCTACGAGGCCGTCGTCCACCAGCACCACCCGGGCACCGAGTTCCCCGAGGACGCCCACCTCGTCGTCGGCGGCGGCGGGCAGGACTCCGGCCAGGCCCGCGTGGAGGCCGACCTCGAGCGCAACGGCGACCGGCTCAAGGCCCTCGCGGCCGACGGGACCCCGATGCTGATGATCTGCGGGATGTACCAGCTGTTCGGCAACGCGTTCATCACCGTCGAGGGCCGCAGCCTGCCGGGCCTGGGCATCCTCGACGTGACCACCCGCGGCAACGCCAAGCGGATGATCGGCCCGGTCGTGCTCGACACCGAGTTCGGCGAGGTCGTCGGCTACGAGAACCACTCCGGCTCCACCGTGCTGGGGGAGGGGCAGAAGCCGTTCGGCACGGTCCGCTCCGGCATGGGCAACAACGGCACCGACCAGACCGAGGGCGCGACGACCCGCAACGTGTTCGGCTCCTACCTGCACGGCCCGATCCTGCCGGCCAACCCGGCCTTCGCCGACGCGCTCATCGCGCGGGCGGTCGAGCGGGCCACCGGCCGGGTGTTCGATCCCGGCACCCCCGACGACAGCCTCGCCGACCAGGCACGGCTGCGGCAGGTCCGCCGGCTCGTCGGCTGAGTGCTCGCAGCCACCCGGGTATGCCGGGTGGTCGCCCCGCGCCGAGAGGGACGTTTCTCGGGGTTCCAGAGGGGGCGGTTTCAAGCGGCGGTTGCAACGAGGAGCTCGTTCAGCTTCTGGGCGGGATTCTTCCAGTCCAGGGTCTCGCGTGGTCGTCCGTTGAGCTGGCGGGCGACCGCGTCGAGGTCGGACTGGGTGTAGCTGCGGAAGTCCGTGGAGGAGCGGGGGAAGTACTGGCGCAGGAGCCCGTTGGTGTTCTCGTTGGAGCCGCGCTGCCAGGGCGAGTGGGGGTCGCAGAAGAAGACCTGGCAGTTCGTGGCCAGGGTGAACGTGGCGTGCTCGGCCATTTCCGCGCCCTGGTCCCAGGTCAAGGTCTTGGCCAGCTGCGCCGGGACCCGGCCCATCAGCTCGGTCAGGACCGTGATGACCTCCTGGCTGACCCGGGAGTGCGGCAGCGCGCCGAGCATGACGAACCGGGTGGTGCGCTCGACCAGGGTGATGATCGCGCTGGCGCCGCGGGCCCCGATGACCAGATCGCCCTCCCAGTGCCCGGGCACCGCCCGGTCGCTGACCTCGGCCGGGCGGGTGGAGATGTGGAAGTCGCTCACCCATGGTTTGGCGCTGCGGCCGGCCGCCGCGGCCCGGGACTGGGTGCGGCGTGCGGCCCGGCCCGAACGCAGCGCGACCTGGCGGGCCAGCTCCTGGCGCATCCCGCCGCGGGCCTGGAAGTAGATCGCCTGGTAGATCGTCTCGTGGGACACCCACATCTGCCTTTGCTCGGGGAACGCGGTGCGCAGCCAGGAAGCGATCTGGCCCGGGGACCATCGTTGCTCAAGCAGCGGGCGAACCACCTCCCACAGCGGCGGCCAGGGCCGACCCCAGGCTGGGCGCAGCTTGCCGGCCCGGGGCCGCCGGGCCCGCCCCTTCGCCCGGTGCTGGGCGTGGCGGTGGCAGTACCGCCACCGGTAGACCCCACCCAGCCCGTCGGGGTTGGTCCGAGTGGACCTGACCTGCCCGGGTGCACCGCCCCGGTGACCACGTGCCCGCCGCGGTAGGCGTGGTTGCGGGTCACCTCCCGCCAGACCGTGGACCGGTCCCGACCGATCACCGCCGCGATCTGCGGGAAGGTCAGCCCCTGCCCGAACAACACCTCGATCTGCGCGCGCTCCTGCTCCGACAACCGTGCACCAGGCATGACCGGATCCTTCCGTCAGCCTCGTTGCAACAACCACTTGAAGCGGCCCGGGCTCAAACCCGAGGAACGTCCCTCTCGGCGCATGGGTGGGGCTGGAAGGCGACGGCACGGCATACCCGTCATTTGGTTGCGCAAAGCAACTTTGTTGAATATAGTTGCATAGCGAAACCAAAGGAGTGGCCCATGTCCCTCGACCACGGAGCAGCAGCCGAGCTGCTCGGATCGCTCAGCCACCTGATGCGCACGACCCGCTCGGTCGCCCACCGCCAGTCCCAGGTGCTCGGCGCGTCCAGCACCCACCTGGCCGTGCTCAAGAGCCTGTACGACGGGCCCGCGCGGCCCGGCGACCTGGCCCAGCGGCTGTGTGTGGCGCCGTCGGTCATCTCCCGCCAGGTGGCCCCG
>DASSPC010000186.1:0-5401 GCA_035699865.1 Oryzihumus sp.
CGGATGGCCGTGGACTCCCGCCTGCGGGTGGTCGAGCTGCCGGTCCTCGCCCTGCACTGGGCGCCGGGCCGGGGCGTGATCGACGGTGGCATGGCGGCGGCGATCCCGGACCCGGCGGTGCGGCGGCGGACGCTCACCGTCTACACCGACGTGCGCCGGATGACGGCCGCCCTCGGGATCGAGGACCGCGAGACCATCACCGTGTGCCTGGTCGACCGGTCGGGACGGGTGTGGTGGAAGGCCTCGGGCGGGTTCGACCGCGCGACGGCGGCGGCGCTCGAGGCGGCCGTGCCGGAGGACCTCGACGGCGCCGGCGCGCTCCCGGGGGTGGAGCAGTTCGGGTTCGACTTCGACCCGCGGTTCCGGCTGGTGCTGGCCGCCGTCGGCGCCACCCCCACGACCTCGCACGTCACCGTCGCGCCGGACCGGATCCTCGCCTGCCTGGGCCCGTGGTCGATCTCGGTGCACCCGCAGGACGTGCGTGAGGTGACCGTCACCGGGCCCTACCACTGGTATCGCGGGATCGGGATCCGCCTGTCCGTGACCGACCGGGGGCTGACCTTCGGGACGACCTACCGGCGCGGCGTCTGCCTGGCCTTCCGCGCCCCGGTGCGCGGTCCGCTGCCGCTGCTGCGCCACCCCAACCTGACGCTGACGGTCAGCGACCCGGAGCGGTTCGCGGCGTCCGCGCGACGGGTGGCGGGACTGGCCTGAGGGTCGGCGTAATGCTGCCGCTGCGGTGGTTCCGACGGCACGCAGGCCCGGCGTAGCCTGCACAGGAGCCCCGCTACCGTCCGGAGGGGGAGCTTGATGAGGAGCATCGTCCGTCTGGCCATCACCGCGATGGCGGTCACCGCCCTGGCGATCTACGGGCCGGCGAACGTCCCGGCCTCGGCAGGGCCGTCCCCCGCCGCCGTCGTCCCGCACGGGCCGCCCGGGAGCTGGACGCTCGCCTGGGCCGACGAGTTCAGCGGCAGCAGCGTCGACCAGCGCAAGTGGCAACCGAACTGGCTGGGTGTGAACAACACGATGAGCACCCCGCCGGTCAACACCGCGGAGCTGTCCTGCTACGACCCGCGCCAGGACACCGTCTCCGGGGGCGCGTTGCACCTGGCCGTGGTCCGGCGCTCCTGCCTGGGGTGGCAGTACGCCTCCGGCCTGGTCAACACGCGCAACACCTTCAACTTCACCTACGGCTACGCCGAGGCGCGGATGTTCCTGCCGCACACGGCGTCTGGGGCCTGCACCGACTGGCCCGCGTTCTGGCTCAACGGGTACGACGGCAACCCCATCGAGGAGGTCGACGTGATGGAGTGCCTGGACGGCGACGTGGAGTGGGTCTACCACTACGCCGGCTACACCAAGCGGGTGCTCCACCTGTCCCCCGCGTGGCACCAGAGCATGCCGCGGACCCCCTCCGGCTGGCACACGTTCGGTGTCGACTGGGAACCGGGCTCGCTGACCTTCTACTTCGACGGCGTGTCCCAGGGCTCGACGGCCCAGGCGGCCACCCACCCCCACTACGTCATCGCCAACCTGGCCGTGTCGACCGTCATCTCGCCCCCGGTCCGGGCGCCGCAGACGGTGGGCGTCGACTACGTCAGGGTCTTCAAGAAGAAGTGACCCCGGGAACCGACGAGCGCCCGTGCCGTCGTGGCACGGGCGCTCGTGGTGGTTGCGGCTCACCCACGTCCGGCGCGGGTCAGGCGGCTGCGACCGGCGGGTCCTGGGGCGGGCGCACGATGACCTGCTCCTCCGAGGGCATGAGGATCCACAGGACCGGGTAGATCAGGATCTGGCTGCCCGGGATGATCATGAGCAGCAGGACGAACAGCAGCCGGGCCGGCCACGGCGCGATGCCGAACCGGCGGCCGAGGCCGGCGCAGACACCGCCGAGCACCCGTCCCTCCCGGGGCCGGACCAGGCCCTGCTGGGCGAAGCTCTGCTGGATGTCGTTCATGGGTGACGCACTTCCTTCTCAGCTGGTGCCGGGGACTGTCCCTGACACCTCCAGAGTGCGCCCGCCGGCGCCGGCGCGACATGGGGACCGCCCCTGAGCCGACCCCGACCCGACCCTGAGGTTGAGGGGCCGACCTCGTCTGCCGGACACCAGCCTCGGCGCACGAGGTGCGGTCGGCGTCCGGGAGGCGAGGCCCGACCGGATGACGCGAGGACGAGGCAGCGCGCAGCCCGCGGTATGCCGCGCCGCCCCTGACCCGGGGCGGCGCACCACCGCAGCCGGCGGCTCAGCGCACCGGGATGCCCTGGCGCAGCAGGCCGTAGGTGACGCCGTCGACGAGCGCGATCCAGCTCGCCTCGACGATGTTCGGCGCGACGCCCACGGTCTCCCACGACGTCGAGCCGTCGGAGGTCTCGATCAGCACGCGGGTGACCGCGTCGGTGCCGTGGGCGGCGTCGAGGATGCGCACCCGGAAGTCGATCAGCTCCAGCTTGTCCAGCTCGGGGTAGGCCCCGGAGAGCGCCTGGCGCAGGGCGTGGTCGAGGGCGTTGACCGGGCCGTTGCCCTCGCCGGTGGCGACCACGCGGCCACCGCCGGCGACCAGCTTGACCGTGGCCTCGGAGACCGCCTCGCCCGCGTCCCGGGAGTCGGTGATGACCCGCCAGGACTCGACGTCGAAATAGCTCAGCCGCTCCCCCTCGACCTCGGCACGCAGCAGCAGCTCGAAGGAGGCGTCCGCGGCGTCGAAGGTGTAGCCGCGCAGCTCGAGGTCCTTGACCTTCTCGACCACCCGGCTGAGCAGCTCGGTCTCGCCGGACAAGTCGTAGCCCAGCTCGCGCCCCTTGAGCTCGATGCTGGCGCGACCTGCCATGTCGGAGACGAGCATCCGCATGTCGTTGCCCACGGCCATCGGGTCGGTGTGCTGGTAGAGGTCGGCGTCGATCCGGATCGCGCTGGCGTGCAGGCCGGCCTTGTGCGCGAAGGCGCTGGCACCGACGTAGGGCTGGCGGCTGTAGGGCGGGACGTTGGTGACCTCGCTGATGGCGTGCGCGATCCGGGTCGCCTCCCGCAGCCGCTGCTCGGGGACGATCGGCTGGCCGAGCTTGAGCTGCAGGTTGCTGACCACGGTGAGCAGGTCGGCGTTGCCGGTGCGCTCGCCGTAGCCGTTGATGGTGCCCTGCACGTGCGTCGCGCCGGCGGCGACCGCGGCCAGGGAGTTGGCCACCGCGCAGCCGGTGTCGTTGTGGCAGTGGATGCCCAGGCGCGCCTGGGTGCCCGCGAGCGCGTCGGCGACGACGTCACCGACCTGGGGCGGGAGCATCCCTCCGTTGGTGTCACACAGCGCCACCACCTCGGCGCCGGCCTCGGCGGCGGTGCGCAGCACCTCCAGGGCGTAGTCCCGGTCGGCCAGGTAGCCGTCGAAGAAGTGCTCGGCGTCCAGGAACACCCGCCGGCCCTCACCGTGCAGGAACGCGACCGTGTCGCGCACCATCGCGAGGTTCTCCGCCAGGGTCGTGCGCAGCGCGGTCTCCACGTGCCGGACGTGCGACTTGGCCACCAGGGTGACCACCGGCGCACCGGAGTCGAGCAGCGCGCGCACCATCGGGTCATCCGCTGCGACCGTGCCGGCCCGCCGGGTGGACCCGAAGGCAGCCAGGGTGGCGTTGCGCAGCGACAGCTCCCGCTGGGCGAGGGCGAAGAACTCGGTGTCCTTGGGGTTGGCCCCGGGCCAGCCGCCCTCGATGAAGCCGACACCGAGCTCGTCGAGGTGCCGCGCGATGTCGAGCTTGTCGGCGACGGAGAGGTTGAGCCCCTCCTGCTGCGCACCATCACGCAGCGTGGTGTCGTAGACGTGCAGGTCGGTCATCGTCGGCCCCATCTCAGGTCACTGCAGCAGTGCGGGTCGTGCCGGCGCCCGGGGCGCCGCCGGTGTCATCCATGGTCGTCCATCTCGGGACCCGTCACCGGGGCGGGGTGGTGCCCGGTAACGAAAAAGACCCCCCAGGGTGTGGGAGGTCTGCGCGGCGGGAAGGTGTCCCGTCGCGCTAGCCGAGAATGATGGTGGCGGTGGCCACTGCCGTCCAGGTGCTCATGACAAGGCTCAGGGTGCCACGACCATCCGGATCGTGGCACCACGTCTCGCCATCCGGAACCGGCGCCGGTATGCCAGGCGGCCGGGTCCGCTCATCCGCTCGCCGCCCGCTCCCGGCACTCCTGCACCAGCGCCTCGAACAGCCGGGGGTCGGTGCCGGCCTCCGGGTGCCACTGCACGGCCAGGCGGAACCGGGACCCCGGGTCCTCCATCGCCTCCAGCGTCCCGTCCTCGGACCAGGCGGCCGGGACGTAGCCGGGGTGGTCGAGCACCGACTGGTGGTGGTAGGTCGGCACGTCCACCGCCGTCCCCAGGATCTGCGCGAGCCGCGTGCCGGCGACGGTGGCGATCGGGTGCTCGCCGTAGACCCCGGGCGCCGGCGAGTGCTCGTCGTGGCCCACCCTGTCCGGCAGGTGCTGCTCCAGGTGGCCGCCGGCCGCCACGGCCATGACCTGCATCCCCCGGCAGATGCCGAGCACCGCGAAGTCCTGCTCGGCCGAGACGCGCGCGAGCGCCAGCTCGAGGGCGTCCCGGTCGGGCCGTCCCGGCTGCACGCTCGGGTGCGGCTGCGCCGCATACCGGCTGGGCTCGACGTCCGCTCCCCCGGCGAGGACCAGCCCGTCGAGGCGGGCCAGGACGTCCCGGGCGAGCAGGTCGTCCGCGTCGAGGCGGGGCGGCACCAGCAGCGCGATCCCGCCGGCCGCCTCGACCTTCGTGACGTAGTCCTGCGGCAGCAGCGCGCTCGGCACGTCGGTCCAGTCGCCGCGGGTGGCGGGCTCGACGTAGCAGGTGATGCCGATGACCGGCCGGTACGCGTCACCGCCCATGGCTCAGACCGGGGTGACGTAGGCGCCGGAGATGCCGCCGTCGACGAGGAACGACGAGGCGGTGATGAAGCTCGACTCGTCGCTGGCCAGGAACAGGACGGCGTTGGCGATCTCCTCCGGCTCGGCGAACCGTCCGGTCGGGATGTGCACGAGGCGCCGCGCAGCCCGCTCGGGGTCCTTGGCGAACAGCTCCTGCAGCAGCGGGGTGTTGACCGGCCCCGGGCACAGGGCGTTGACCCGCACCCCCTGCCGGGCGAACTGCACGCCGAGCTCGCGCGACATCGACAGCACGCCACCCTTGCTCGCGGTGTAGGAGATCTGCGACGTGGCCGCGCCCATGACCGCCACGAACGAGGCGGTGTTGATGATGGAGCCGCGCTTCTGCTCGAGCATGTAGGGCAGCGCCGCCTTGCAGCACAGGTAGACGCTGGTCAGGTTCACCTCCTGCACCCGGCGCCACGCGTCGAGGTCGGTGGTGAGGATCGAGTCGTCCTCCGGCGGGGAGATGCCGGCGTTGTTGAA
>DASSPC010000187.1:0-2870 GCA_035699865.1 Oryzihumus sp.
GGGCACCTGTCCGTCCCGGAACTCGACCTGCACACGATCGGCGACAACCTCGTCCCGGTCACCATGGAGAACTTCTACGCGAAGCAAGTGACCGAGGCGGGCGACAGAAGCCTGCTCCGGCAGGCGTACACGAGCACGTTCGGGCACTGCAACTTCAGCCCGGCCGAGCTCGTCGCCGGTGTCCTGGCCTGTCTCACCGGGTCACCACCGGCAGCTGGGACGCCGTTGCCGACCCTGCCAGCCTCAACGGGTGGCCGCCAACCTTAACCTCGGGGCGGCGTGGTTCGCCGAGGATTACAGCCCCGGTTCCCTGACCGGTGCCATCGGAGCCAACAACGCACCACCCAGCCAGGGCTGAGCCGGAGCCGGGCACGCCACCACACGAGGCCAGACCCGACCGCAGCGCGGCCGGGTCCGACATCACCCCGGAACGGTAACTTTGAGTGTGACAACCAGCCTCGTAGCGCCCGGAGCAGACGCTAGCCAGCCCTCAGCAGTCCACGGCGGCGAACCGATGCTGCTTTACCTCGTCAAACAGGTCGAGCTCGCGGTTCGCGCGCGCCTAGACGAGTTGCTCCGGCCTGATGGGCTGACCGCCTTGCAGTACACCGCGCTCACGGTCCTGGAACGCCACCCCGACATGTCTGTTGCCCAGCTCGCCCGCAACTCCTTCGTCACCGCCCAGTCCATGGCTGACATGGTCGCCGCCCTCGAAGACCGTGGCCTCATCGAACGACACCGCGACCAGGCCGACCGGCGCCGCCTGGCCATCGCCCTGTCACCAGCCGGCCACGAGTTCCTCGACCGCTACCGGGACCAGGTCAACGCACTGGAATCTCGCATGCTCCACGGCACCACCAAGCCCCAGGTGACTGCCCTGCGCCGCACCCTCACCACCTGCCACGTCAACCTGGCCCCCGGCCAGCCCCGGTTGCCGTAAGCTGCGCTGGCTCACCACACGCGGATGCGGGACTTGCCGGGGGTTAGGGCGGCGATCGGACCGGCGGGGTAGTCGCGGCCTGGTTCTTTGCGCTTGCCGAGCAGGTCGACGTCGACGATAACCGGGGTGCCGTCGCGCTCTTCGAAGTCCGCGTCGACGAGGCGGGGGCGGGGGAGGTCGGCGCCGGTGACAACGCCCACGCGGACGCCGCTGAAGGCCTGCGGCAGCTGCGCCTGCAGGTAGACCTCGTCACCCTCCTCGACAACCTCGAACGACACCTGGCCGGTGAGCGCCCGCGCGGAGGACTCGTCAGCAAAGGCGCTGGCGCCCGGCGCGTAGACGTTGTCGCGCAGGTAGGCCGGCTCCCGCACGCCGGGGATGCGACTGTCGTTGCCTTCGGGCGGGTTGGCGATGCGGTAGATGTAGTCCTTGAGGGATGTCGGGCTGCCGTCGTAGGCGGCGGTGCCGTAGCCCGCTGCGGGATCGGCGTCCTGCGTCGTGTCGTACCCGTATGCCTTGGCAATGTCGCCGCCGAGGAAGATGTTGCCGATCCAGCGGTCGTCGCCGCTGTAGATGATGGCGTAGCCCTTGACCTGCGTGCTGTGCGGTCGGTGGTAGGGGGTGGCCCGGTCGTGGACGGGCACTAGACGCACGGTGCCGCCGATGAGGTTGTGGACGAAGGCGCCGCCCTGGCTGAACAGTTCAAGCGAGACTGGTGAGGCGAGCACGTTGTGTTCCACCAGGTACGGACCATGGCTGACCTCGACGAACAGGTCCCGGTTGTTCCGGTAGTAGAGGTTGCGCGAGACGCGCGCCCCCTGCGCCTGCCAGTCGAGCCAGGTGCCCAGCGAGCAGTCGTGGATGCGGTTGTGCCGGATCTCGACGTCGATCGCGGCGTGCAGCTTGATGCCGGCGATCTCGTATCCGTAGAACTCGCGCTTGAGCGCGATGTTGTAGATGTGGTTGTCCTCGATCGTGGAGAAGACGCAGCCGAGGTGGCCGACGATGCCGTTCTGCCCGCAGTCGAAGATCGTGTTGCGCCGCACCACGTGCGAGCCGATGTGCTCGCGGTCCCAGCCGATCTGCAGGCCGGAGAACACTGCCTCGATCTGGTACTCGTGGCCTTGCTTGTCGCCGCGCAGTGTCGCGTAGTTGTCGCCCGTAGAGGCCCCCTTGCCGAGTGAGACGGCGGAGCATTTCGCGTCGTGGATCACGTTGTCCTCGATGATCCAGCCCTTGGCCCAGTTGGGGCCGATGAGCCCGGGCTGGTCGGCAGTGGGCGGGGTCCACGGGCAGGCCGCCTGCGCGAGCTCGAAGCCGCGTACGGTGATGTAGTCGATGTGGTGCTCGGCGGGGGAGAACACCGACTTGCGCACGTTGATCTCCGCGAGCTCGGCGTTGGGGTCGGCGCCGCCGAAGTTGGCCCAGACCGTCGTGGTGTCCGCGCCGACCTCGGCGTACCAGACGAGCCGGGTCTGCGCGGGGTTGCGCACCCGGTCGGTCGTGCGCGTCCAGTGGTCGGTGACCTCGGTGCGCAGCGGCGGGTCGGTCACCTCGTCGCGGGTGCCCACCTCGTAGAAGCTGAGCCCGTTCAGGTAGATCTCGCCGAGGTGCCTGGCCAGCGGCGGCTGGGGCTCGACGAGCCAGTCGCCCGCGATCTCCTGCGCGAAGGGGTTCCAGTCGCCGAACAGCGAGTTGGGCACCGACGCCCGCCACACGTTCCCCGCTTCCTGCTCCCAGCCCGTCACCCGCTCCGATCCCTTGACCACGACGTGCTCGCCGGGCGCGGCCTGGTAGGTGATGCGCCGCGTGGCACTCAGCCCGCCGCGCCGCGGCTGCACCCACTCCCGGTACTCGCCTCCGTGCACCAGCACGGTGTCGCCCGGCCGGGCGAGGTCCGCCGCCCGGCTGATCGTGCGCAGCGGGCTGC
>DASSPC010000188.1:0-3569 GCA_035699865.1 Oryzihumus sp.
CCCGGCGGGCAGGGCGATGTCCGGGCGGTCGAAGCCCTCGGACTCCGCCGACGGCGGCAGGCCGAGGAACAGCAGCACCGTGCCGGCCTCCCGCGCCGTCGCGACCGCCTCGTCAGCGAGCGCGGGGTCCCCGGGCCCCTCGAGCGTGTAGCCGGGGGCGAAGTGCACCCGCTCGTCGCCGGCGAGCGCCCGGATCGCCTCCAGTGCCGCGTCCAGCCGGGTGGGCACGACCTGGGAGCTGCCGGCGCCCTGGTAGCGCGGGGTGCGGGCCAGCTCCCCGATGACGGCGAGCGCCTCGGTCCCGTCGGCGGCCAGGGGGAGGATGCTGTCCTCGTTCCGCAGCAGCACCGCGCCGGCCGCGGCCACCTCCCGGGCCAGCTCGTGGTGGGCGTCGAGGTCCACGGCCGATCGCCGGTCGGGCAGGGACTGTGCGCGCGCCACCAGGGTGAGCACCCGGCGTACCGCCTGGTCCAGCACCTCCTCCGGCAGGTCACCCGAGCGGACCGCGTCGACCACCTGATGGTCGGTGCCCGAGGGCGGCATCTCCAGGTCCAGCCCGGCGGCCAGAGCGGCGACCCGGTTGTTGACGGCGCCCCAGTCGGAGACGACCATCCCGGCGAAGCCCCACTCCTGCCGCAGCACCTGGGTCAGCAGCCAGTGGTGCTCGCTGGCGTGCGTGCCGTTGACCTTGTTGTAGGCGCACATGACAGTGGTGGGCTGCTCCTGCCGCACGATGTGCTCGAACGCCGGCAGGTAGACCTCCCGGAGCGTGCGCTCGTCGACGTCCGCGCTGACCCGCAGCCGGTCGGTCTCCTGGTTGTTGGCCGCGTAGTGCTTCAGGGACGTGCCCACGCCGCGGGACTGGACCCCCGCCACCCAGGCGGCGCCCATCCGGCCGGACAGGAACGGGTCCTCGGAGAAGTACTCGAAGTTGCGCCCGCACAGCGGCGAGCGCTTGATGTTGACCCCGGGACCGAGGACCACGGCGACGTGGGCCGCGAGCGCCTCGGCGCCGATGGCCTCCCCGACCCGGCGGGCCAGGCCCACGTCCCAGGTCGAGCCCAGGGTGACCGCCGGCGGGAAGCACGTGGCGGGGTCGCTGCCGCCCAGACCCATGGCGTCGCCGGCGTCGGACTGCTTGCGCAGGCCGTGCGGGCCGTCGGTGACCATGACCGCCGGCACTCCCGCGTCGGGGACCGCCTGGGTGTGCCAGAAGTCGCCGCCGGAGGTCAGGGACGCCTTCTGCTCCAGGGTCAGCCGGCCCAGGATGGTCTCCACGGCGTCCATGGGTTCGCCTCTCAGTCGCGGTCGGTGACCCGATCCTCCACCGGGGCCGGCGTCGCGACCAGATGCCGGCGCAGCTCGGCCACCAGCTCCCCGCGGGCCGCCCGGCCCACGGTCGTCGCGCCGGGGAAGCTGGCGAACCCGTGCGGCGCCCCCGGGTAGTTGGTCAGCCGGGCCGGCACCCCGGCGGCGCGCAGCGCCTCGGCGTAGCGGGCGCCCTCGTCCCGCAGCGGGTCCAGGTCGGCGGTCTGCACCAGGGCCGGCGGCAGCCCGGACAGGTCGTGGGCCCACAACGGCGACACCAGCGGGTGGTCGGGGGCCAGTCCGTCCTCGCCGAGGTAGTGGGCGCGGAAGGTCGTCATCTTCTCCCGGGTGAGCACCGCGGCGTGGGCGTGCTCGGCGACCGAGGGCTGGCTCATCGTGGCGTCGGTGGCGGGGTAGACCAGTGCCTGGTGGGCGATGCGGGGACCGCCCTCGTCGCGCACCACCTGACAGACGACCGCCGCGAGGTTACCGCCGGCGCTGTCGCCGCTGACGGCCAGCCGGGAGGGATCGGCGCCCAGCTGCGCCCCGGCCGTGGCCACCCACCGCGTCGCGTCGACACAGTCGTGGACCGCCTGCGGCGCCCGGTGCTCGGGGGCCTTGCGGTAGTCGACGCTGACCACGACCGCGCCCACGGCCTCGGCGAGGTGGCTGCACAGCGGGTCGTACATCCGGGGGCTGCCCAGCACCCACCCGCCGCCGTGGAACCAGACCAGCACCGGGGCGGCGGGAGCGGCTTCGGCAGGGCGGTAGACGCGCAAGGGGACCGGGTGGCCGTCGCGGGCGGGGAGGGTGCTGTCCTCGATGGTGACGGTGCGCGATACCGGCCCGGTGACCCAGGTGAACGGCGGGACCGTCGGCGCGACGCTGGCGCGGCTGCGGCGGATCGCCGCCAGGTCCATGTCGAGGATGGACTCCCGGCCGAGCCGGTCCAGCAGTGTCGTGAAGACCTTGGTGCGCAGCGGCATCCGGGACATGCCCGCCACTATGCCCGATGCCCGGCGCCCCGGCTCGCTTAGGCTGACGGCATGAGCGTCCGTCGCGTCATGGGCATCGAGACCGAGTACGGCATCTCGGTGCCCGGTGACCCCACCGCCAACCCGATGCTGCTCTCGGGCTACGTCGTCAACGCCTACGCCAGCGCAGGCAGCAGCGGGACGCGGGCCACCAAGGCCAGCTGGGACTACGAGGACGAGGCGCCGCTGCGCGACGCGCGCGGTTTCGAGATGAACCGCCAGCTGGCCGACGCCAGCCAGCTCACCGACGAGGAGGATCCCACCCTCGCCAACGTGGTCCTCACCAACGGGGCGCGCCTGTACGTCGACCACGCCCACCCGGAGTACTCCTCCCCGGAGGTGACCAGCCCCCGCGACGCGATCCGCTGGGACCGGGCGGGGGAGCGGATCATGCTCGAGGCGGTCCGCCGGCTGGCGCCGGGGCGGGGCAGCGCCGGGGTCAACCTCTACAAGAACAACACCGACTGCAAGGGCGCCTCCTACGGCACGCACGAGAACTACCTCATGCGCCGGGAGACCCCGTTCGCCGAGATCGTGCGTCACCTCGTCCCGTTCTTCGTGGCCCGTCAGGTGATGTGCGGGGCCGGCCGGGTGGGCCTCGGCCAGGACTCCTCGACCACGGGCTTCCAGATCAGCCAGCGCGCCGACTTCTTCGAGGTCGAGGTGGGGCTGGAGACCACGCTCAAGCGGCCGATCATCAACACCCGCGACGAGCCACACGCCGTCGCCGACCTCTACCGGCGCCTGCACGTGATCATCGGGGACGCCAACCTGTGCGACGTCGCCAACCTGCTCAAGATGGGCACCACCAGCCTGGTCCTCGCGATGATCGAGGACCGCGCCATGACGGTGGACCTGGTGGTCAACAAGCCGGTCTCGACCCTGCACGCCGTCTCCCACGACCCGTCCCTGAAGACGCTGGTCGAGCTGCGCGACGGCCGCAACGTCACCGCCGTGGAGCTGCTGTGGCTCTACCACGAGCAGGTCTCGCGCTGGCTGGACTCCCGCTACGCCGGCGAGCTCGACCCCGACACCGCCGAGGTGATGCAGCGCTGGGAGTCGGTGCTGACCCGGCTGGAGCGCGACCCCATGGAGTGCGTCCGCGAGCTGGACTGGGTGGCCAAGCTCGCGCTGATGCAGGGCTACCGCGACCGCGACGGGCTGGAGTGGTCCGACCACCGGCTGCGCGCGATCGACATCCAGTGGTCGGACGTCCGCCCCGAGAAG
>DASSPC010000189.1:0-7600 GCA_035699865.1 Oryzihumus sp.
CTTCTCGGGCTCGGTCGTCGCGAAGACGAACTTCACGTGCTCCGGCGGCTCCTCGACGATCTTGAGCAGGGCGTTGAAGCCCTGCGGCGTCACCATGTGCGCCTCGTCGATGATGTAGATCTTGTAGCGGCTCTGGGCCGGACCGTAGGAGGCGCGTTCGCGCAGGTCACGGGCGTCGTCGACACCACCGTGGCTGGCGGCGTCGATCTCGATGACGTCGACCGAGCCCGACCCGCCGCGGGCCAGCGCCACGCAGGAGGTGCAGGTGCCGCAGGGCGTGGGCGTCGGGCCCTGCTCGCAGTTGAGGCAGCGGGCCAGGATGCGGGCACTGGTCGTCTTGCCGCAGCCGCGCGGGCCGCTGAACAGGTAGGCGTGGTTGACCCGCCCCGTGCGCAGCGCCTGCATCAGGGGCTCGGTCACGTGCTCCTGGCCGATGACGTCGGCGAAGGACTCGGGCCGGTAGCGGCGGTACAGGGCGGTGGACACGAAGGAACCCTAACGGCGACGGGTGACATGCGGGCGGGGTACGTCCCCAGCCCGCGGCTTCCCGCTGGACCTCCGGCGCTCCGGCGGGCGCGCCGGGCCCTCCCCCGGCTCGGCGGCCATCGCCTCCATGGCCTCGATCGCCTCCTGCACGATCGCCCGCATCGCCTTCTCGGCACGGGCCGGGTCCCCGCCCTGGATGGCGTCGCTGACCTCGGCGTGCAGGCGCAGCGCCTCGGGCTCGGGGCGCGCCGGCATGAGGTGGTGGTGGGTGCGGCCGGCGAGCACCTCGGCCACGACCTGGGTCAGGCCGGCGAACATCTCGTTGCCCGAGCCCTCGAGCACGGCGTGGTGGAACTCGATGTCGTGCCGCAGGTACTCCTCGAGGTCGCCCTTGCGGGCCGAGACCGACATGCCGATGACGGCTGCGGTCAGCCGGCCGCAGTGCTCGGGCGTGGCGTTCCGGGCCGCGAGCGCGGCGGCGACCGGCTCGACCGCGGTGCGCAGCTGGCTCAGCGAGGACAGCTGCTCCATCCGGTCGGCCCCGGCCAGGCGCCAGCGGATCATCCGGGGATCGAAGATGTTCCACTCGGCGCGCGGCAGCACGGTGACGCCGACCCGGCGGCGGCTGGTGACGACGTGCATGGACTCGAGGACCTTGACGACCTCGCGGACCACCGTGCGTGAGACGCCGTAGCGGGCCTCGAGCTGTTCGAGCCGGAGCACCTCGCCCGGGGCGGGCTCGCCCGCGACGATGGCCGGGCCGAGACGCGAGAGGACCCGCTCGTGCAGGCCCGGGGTCGTCATGAGACCACTGTAGTCGCGATTACATCATATCAATTTCGGGTTAAGGCTTGATTTCATGACACCAACAGCGGACAGTGATCCGCAGCCATCGACCTCCTGGAGCACCGCATGACCCTCACCACGCCCCCGGCCCGCCGCCCGATCGCGGTCGTCATGGGCGTCTCCGGCTCGGGCAAGACCACGGTCGGCCAGGAGCTCGCGGCAGGCCTGGGGGTCCCCTACGCCGACGCCGACGAGTTCCACCCGCCGGCCAACATCGCCAAGATGTCCGCCGGGGTCCCGCTCGACGACACCGACCGCGCCCCGTGGCTGCGCGCCATCGCCGGCTGGCTGGCCGACCACCGGGCGACCGGCGCCGTGGTCAGCTGCTCGGCCCTCAAGCGCCGCTACCGCGACATCCTGCGCGCACCCGTCGGCCACCTGCCGTTCCTGCACCTCGACGGCGACCCCGGCGTGGTCGCCCAGCGCGTGGCCCAGCGCCCCGGCCACTTCATGCCGGCCTCGCTGGTCGCCTCCCAGTTCGCCGACCTCGAGCCGCTCGGGCCCGACGAGGAGGGCATGGTCGCCGACCTCGCCGCCCCCGTCGACGACGTGGTGGCGAGCTTCACGGCATACCTGTCGGACCACCCGGTCCCGGCCTGACCCACCCACCCAACCACCCACCTGACCCACCCACCAGGAGAAGACGTGAGCATTCCCGCCCTCGTCGCCGCAGCCGCCCCGGCCGCCAGCGACCCGCGGCTGATCGCCGCCGCCCTCATCGGCATCGGCCTCATCGTGCTGCTGATCACCAAGGTCAAGCTGCACCCCTTCCTCAGCCTCACCCTCGGGGCGGTCACGGTCGGCGCCATCGCCGGCATGCCGCTGGCCGACACGCTCGACAGCTACGGCAAGGGCGTCGGCGCCACGGTCGCCAGCGTCGGCACCCTGATCGCGCTCGGCGCGGTGCTCGGGCGGCTGCTGGCCGACTCCGGCGGTGCCGACCAGATCGTCGACACGATCGTGGGCCGGGCCAGCACCCGCGCCCTGCCGTGGGCGATGGCGCTCGTCGGTGCGCTGATCGGCCTGCCGATGTTCTTCGAGATCGGGCTGGTCCTGCTGATCCCGGTGATCCTGCTGGTCTCCCGGCGCTCGGGCCTGCCGCTGATGCGCGTCGGCATCCCCGCCCTCGCGGGCCTGTCGGTGATGCACGGCCTCGTGCCGCCGCACCCCGGCCCGCTCGTCGCGGTCGCCGCGCTCAAGGCCGACCTCGGCATCACCCTGGGCCTCGGCGTCCTCGTCGCCATCCCGACGGTCATCATCGCCGGTCCGCTCTTCTCCCGGTATGCCGCGCGCTGGGTCCCGGTCCAGGCTCCCGACCTGTTCGTGTCGCGGTCGGAGGCCGGCGCCGGGCACCGCGTCAGCGACGGCCCCGGCACGCTCGCGGCCGAGGCGGCCACGCAGACCCGCCGCCCGAGCTTCGGCGCCACGCTGTTCACCGTGCTGCTGCCGGTCGTGCTCATGCTCGGCAAGGCGCTGGCCGACATCTTCCTGCCCAAGACCGACGGCACCCGCGTGGTCCTCGACTTCCTCGGCACCCCGCTGGTCGCGCTGATGCTGGCCGTCCTGGTCGCCATGGTCACCCTCGGCCGCGGCGCCGGCCTGACCCGCGAGGGCATTGCCAAGTCGGTGGAGCAGTCGTTCCCGCCGATCGCCGGCATCCTGCTCATCGTCGCCGCCGGCGGTGGGTTCAAGCAGGTGCTCGTCGACACCGGCATCGGCGAGATCATCGCCAAGGCGGTCGCCGGCAACGGCGCCTCGCCCCTGCTGCTCGCCTGGGTCGTCGCTGTGCTGATCCGCCTCGCGACCGGCTCGGCCACCGTGGCCACGATCACCGCCTCGGGCATCCTCGCCCCGGTCGCCGCCGGCCTCTCGCCGACGCACACCTCGCTGCTGGTGCTGGCGATCGGCGCCGGGTCGCTGTTCTTCAGCCACGTCAACGACGCCGGCTTCTGGCTGGTGAAGGAGTACTTCAAGGTCGACGTGGTGCAGAACGTCAAGACGTGGTCGGTCATGGAGACGCTGATCTCCGTCGTCGGCATCGTCCTGGTGCTGCTGCTCGGCCTGGTGCTGTAGGCGGTTGCTCGCCTGACGCGCGGCCCCGGACCCGTTGTGGTCCGGGGCCGTTCGCGTGTCGGCGCGGCTACTCCTGAGACGTGTGCGGGTCAGGACACCGAAAGGCCTCAGCCGTGGCGCAGCAGGGCATGAAAGGACCCCCCGCGTACCTGGAAGAGCTCACCTGCCCTTGCTGCCTTCCGGCCCTGGGGGAGTTCAGTGAGGTACCACCACACGGGGGGTCTGCGCCCACTCTAGAGCAGGGGTCCGGCAGCGCCGAAATCGGCCACGCGGCGGGCATGCCCGGGGCTGCCGGGGCCGATTGGGGAACTGGCCCCGGTGTCGGGTAACCTCCTCCGCGGAGGATTCGCATAGCGGCCTAGTGCGCACGATTGGAAATCGTGTTGGGATAAAACCCTCGGGGGTTCAAATCCCCCATCCTCCGCCAATGAGAACGGTCCCCGACGCTTGCGTCGGGGACCGTTCTCATTGACGGGGCGCTCGGGATTTGGGAGGAGCGGAGCGACGGCTCCCCCATCCTCCGCCTCAGCGACTCACCGGCTCCCGGTCCCGCAGGCCACGGCGCAGCACGACGCCGGCAACCACGACGGCGGGCAGCACCAGCAGGTCCCCCGGGGTCACCGCGTGGGACTCCAGGAAGGTCCACAGGCTCGGCTCGTGCACCGGGTCCGCGAGCAGCCAGAGCCCGCAGACCGCGACCACCGCCAGCGCCGCCCACGGCCCGCGTCCGCGCCGCCACGCCCACACCGTGACGGCGACGAGCAGGAGCAGCGCGGGCACGGCATACCAGAGCTGCCCCGTGTCCAGCGCCGGGTCGTGGTGCAGCTCCCCCGCCAGGACCAGACCCATCCGCGCGCTCCCTCGGCTCGGCGCCGACTCCCCTGCCGGCACACCGGCGTCCACTGTGCAGGGGTTCGCGCCGCACGGGTTCCGTCAATCGGGTGAGCACGGGGGTCCCACGACCCTTCCCCGCGGGCCGCAAGTCCCTGTCCTGCCCGGACCGCGTCCACGGATGCTTCAGGCATGAGCCAGACCCAGCACACGCCTGTCATCGTCGTCGGCGTCGACGCTTCGGAGAACGGCCAGATCGCGCTGCGCTGGGCTCTCCAGCAGGCCCGCCTGACGGGTGCCGAGCTGCACGCCGTGACGGCGTGGGAGGTGTCCGCGGCCTACGGCTACGTGCCGATGTACACCGACGTCGACCTCGAGGGCGACGCCCGCAAGCAGCAGGACGTCGCCCTGGAGCAGGTGTCGGCAGAGGCCGAGGGCGTGGCGGTGGTGCACCAGGTCGTGCGCGGCCATGCCGCCGAGGCGCTCCTGGACGCGGCCCGGGACGCGGACCTGCTGGTCGTCGGCAGCCGCGGCCACGGCACGTTCGCCGGCACGCTGCTCGGGTCGGTCAGCCAGCAGTGCGTCCACCACGCCCACTGCCCGGTCGTGGTGGTCCCCCGCCGCTGAACGGCCGCGGGGTCAGGACAACAGCAGGTATGGCGGGTGCGCGGCGAGCGCGCGCCCCTCACCGACGTGCCGACCGAGGACGAGCGCGCCGTCCAGGGCGGTGCCGAGCGCCGGCGCCAGGTCGAGCCCGAGCAGGCCGACCGCGTCGTCGAAGGCGGCGCGGACCGCCGGCAGCTGCAGCAGCCCGCCGACGGCGCAGAGGGTCGCCCCGCGCACCGCCGCAGCGCCGGCCGCCAGCGTGCGGGCCAGCTCGTGGCCGGCCTCGCGGCAGATCGCCGCCGCCGCCGGGTCCGTGGGCGCCAGCGCGCCGACCATGGGAGCCAGCGCGGCCAGGCTCGCCGGCGCGCTGCGGCCGGTCATCACCGCCCGCGGCCAGGTGTAGGGGTCCCCCCACAGGTCGGTGACGGTCTCGAGCAGGTCGGCCGAGCCGTCGTCGAGGCCATCGCGGTGGCGCAGCGCGGCCTGCAGCCCCTGCAGGCCGATCCACGCGCCGGAGCCCCGGTCGCCCAGCACGTGGCCCCAGCCGTCGCCACGGTGCCACACGCCGTCGAAGTCGGTCGCGAGCATGACCGCGCCGGTGCCGGCCGCCAGCACCGCGCCCGGACGGACCTCCCCCAGCGCCCCGACGAGGCTGGCGACCGCGTCGCTGGTGACGACCACGCGCCGGGCGGTGACCGCTGACGCGACGTGCTTGAGCACCTCGGCGGGGTCAGCCAGCGTGGTCAGGCCCCGCATGGACCAGACCACCACGTCGGGTGGGCAGGTGAGCTGCGCGGCATACGAGGACAGGGCCGGCAGCAGCGCGGGGACGTCGATGCCGCCCTCGCCGATGTGCGCCCCGTCGGCGAGCAGCGTTGCGCCGCGGGCGGATCCGTTCGCCCAGGCGACGCGCATGCCGGAGCCGCCGACGTCGACGCCGAGGACGACGGTCACGGGGTCACTTGCTCATGCCGGCGGTGAGCCCGGCGACGATCTGCTTGGTGGCGACGAGGAAGAGCAGGATCAACGGCACGGTCGCGATGACCAGGCCGGCGAACAGCGCCGACCAGTTGGTGGAGTACTCGCCGAAGAAGCTGGTGAGGCCGACCGGCACGGTGTACTTCTCCCGGGAGCGCAGCAGCACCAGCGGGAAGAGGAAGTCGTTCCAGATCGGCACGAAGCGGAAGACGACGACCGTCGCGACCGCCGGCTTGACCAGCGGCACCATGATCCGCACGAACGTCTGCCACGTGTTCGCGCCGTCGATGGTCGCCGCCTCCTCCAGCTCCGGCGGGAGCTGGCGGAAGAACGTGGTGAGCACGAAGACCGAGAACGGCACCCCGGCCGCGGCGTAGACCAGCATCAGCCCGAAGCGGGAGTCGACCAGGCGCATGCCGTCGAGCAGGTAGAACACCGGCAGGATCGCCAGGTGGATGGGCAGCATCAGCCCGCTGACGAACACCGACTCCAGCACCGAGAAGATCCGCGAGCGGGTCCGGGCCAAGGCGTAGGCGGCCATCGTCGAGACCGCGGTGGACAGCACCACCGCGCCGACCGTGACGAGCAGCGAGTTGAGGAAGTAGTCGCCGAAGTGCCCCTCGGTCCAGGCCACCTTGTAGCTGTCCACCGACGGCGGCCACGGCATCGACAGCGGCTTGTTGTAGAGGTCGGCGGTGGTGCGGAAGGAGTTGAGCACCATGAGGACCAGCGGCACCAGGGCGCCGACGGCGTAGGCCCACAGCGCGACGCTGCCGACCAGGCCACCGACCGGGCGCTGCTTGCGCCCGCGCGGCGACGGGGCCGGTATGCCGGTGGGCCGGCTCGCACGGTCGGTGCTCGGGGCGAGGGTGGTGGTCATCCAGCGATCCGCTCCTCGGTGCGACGCAGCACCCGCGTCGCGATGACGGCACCGCCGAAGATGACGAGGAACAGCAGCGTGGCCATCGCCGAGGACACCCCGATCGCGTTGGTCGAGCCGTTCTCGAAGGCGGTGCGGTAGAACAACAGCGACATGAAGTCCGTTGCGCCGGCAGGGTTTCCGGTCGACCCGCCAAGGGCGTAGGGCAGCGCGAACGCCTCCATCGCGAAGATGAAGGTCAGCACGCTGACCGTGCCGATCGCCGGCACCAGCAGCGGGAAGACGATCGAGCGGAACGTCTGCCAGTGGCTCGCGCCGTCCACCCGCGCGGCCTCGGACAGCTCCTCGGGCACGCCACCCAGGGCGGCGCCGTAGAGCAGGACGGGGAAGCCGACCCACTGCCAGGCGCTGACGAGGATGACCACCCACAGCGCGGTGCCGGGGTCACCCAGCCACGGCACCGCGAGGCTGCCCAGGCCGACCTGCCGGAGCAGGGCGTTGACCGGGCCGAACGTCGGCGACAGCAGCAGCGTCCACAGGTAGCCGATGACGATCGGGCTGACGAGGTAGGGCATCGCGTACAGCGTCTGCAGCGCCCGCCGGGTCCGGGGCCGGCGGTGCAGCAGGACGGCGATGCCCAGCCCGAGGGTGTTCTGCACGACCATCGTCCCGGCGAAGAACGCCAGGTTGTGGCCGAAGGCCCGCGGCAGCTGGCTCTTGAACGGCTCCTGGGTGAAGAGCGCGTGGAAGTTCTCCAGTCCCGCGAAGCCCCCGCGCGCCGTGCCCTGCCACGAGAAGAACGCGTAGCTGAGGGCGGACGCCATCGGGTAGAGCACGAAGATCCCGAAGAGGATCAGCGCGGGGGCGACGAAGAACAGGCCGCTGCGGCGGGTCATGCGC
>DASSPC010000190.1:0-4932 GCA_035699865.1 Oryzihumus sp.
GGCGGCAGTGATGTCGTCGTTGCCGAGACGCTGCGCGAGGACCGCATCCGCGCCCTCGGTTACGAGGTGGTGCGGGTGACCTGGCGGGAGCTCGACCAGATGGACTGGGTGGCTGCCCGGGTTCGCGTGGCCGTCTCACGCGAGCAAGGACGGTCCGCGTGAGGCGACCGGACGGCATACCCTGCTGTGCCGCGGTTCCGTTCGCTCTGCCGAGGTTCCAACCTCGGCAGAGCGCGCGCTTCCGCGGCAGAGCGGGCTCCGGTGGTTGGGTCAGCGGCGGCGGAACGTGAGCAGGATGAACGTGTAGTCCAGGCCCACGCGCTTCCAGTGGACCGGCCGCCCGGAGTGGCTGAGCGCGCCCGCGAGGTCGCCGACCAGCTCCAGGCCGTGCCGGTCGGCGGTGGCCACGAGCTCGCGGATGTCGTCGGGGCCGAAGATCCGCACCGGCGTGCCGTAGGCCTCCAGCCCGCTGGTGTCCGGCGGCGCCTGGTCGTAGTCGGTCGAGACGCACAGCACCCCGCCCGGCCGCAGCACGCGGGCGCTCTCGGCGAGGAACCCCTCGACCGGCACGCCGTGCTCGATGACCGACATGCAGGTGATCGCGTCGAGGGAGCCGGCCGCCAGCCCGGTGTCGGTGACGTCGCCGTAGCGGAACGTCACCCCGTCACGGTGCACCGGCTCGCCGAACTCCAGGTTGATGCCCAGCAGCGACTCCGGGGCCGAGCCCAGCCCGAACAGCCGCAGCCAGGGCAGGACCGAGGAGTATCGCGCGCTGCCGGCGTCCATCACGCGGGCCGTGCGCGACCCGTCGTCGGCCAGGGACAGCACCGCGGCGACGGCGCCGAGGGCGTCCCAGTTCTTGGGCCGGTCGTGGTGCAGCGGCAGGCGCAGCCTGCGGGCCTCGGCGACGGCGCGCTGCCAGTCGGCGGGGCTGGACAGGACCGCGGTGGGCGTCACCGACGTCGGCACCGGCCGGTGTGCCGGCGAGGGCCACGAGCGCACGACCCGCCGCACGCCCGGCTCGACCCGGCGTTGCAGCCCGACCCGCGCCCACAGCGCCAGCTCGGCGCCGCGCTTGGCCACGGCCAGCAGGCGCCCGCCGGGCGGGGCGGCGACCTGGCCACCCGTTGCCGGCGTCGGCTGGACCTCGGGCTGCTCTGTCATGGACGACCTTCCTCGTGGGTGACGGGGTCGGGCGCCGCGGGCGCACCGTGTCCCGGGTGGGCGGACAGCAGGTGGTGGGAGCGGGCGTAGAGCCAGCCGCCGCCGGCGACCAGCACGTCCCCGGCGGTGATGATGAAGCGCGAGAGCAGGACCACGGCGGTGGCCGCGGAGGTCGGCATGGCCTGGCCGAGCATGAGCACGAGCAGGGCCTCGCGGATGCCCACGCCGGCGGGCGCGATGACGGCGAGCATGCCCAGCGAGGCCGCCAGGGCATAGCCGGCGACCGAGGCCAGCGCCAGCGACGCCGGCCCGGTGGCCCCGCCGATGGAGGCGGCCAGCACCCAGACGTGGACGCCGAAGCACAGCCACGCCCCGACGAACAGCACCACCGAGGTCAGCACCGCCCGGCCGGACAGCTCGTGCTCCAGCGGCTCGCGGTGCAGCAGCCGCAGCCCGAGCGCGATCAGCCGGTTGAGCAGCCGCGGCCAGCAGGCGACGACGAGCAGCGGCAGCGCGAGCACCAGCCAGCCGATGTGCCCGGACCCGGAGGTACGCAGCAGCAGCGGCAGCGCGGCCACCCCGACGAGCAGCCCGGTCAGCACGCCCAGGCCGATCGAGATCAGGCCCACCACCGCCGAGCGGCGCCGCGGGATGTGCAGCTTGGCGCCCATCTCGGCCTGGGCCAGGACGCTCCACACCGACCCGGGCAGGTACTTGCCGAGCTGGCCGATGAAGAAGATGCCCCCGGCCGGCGCGACGTGCATCGGGGAGCCGAGGTCGGTCATGAGCACCCGCCACCCGAACATGGTCAGGATCGGTCCGACCACGGCCAGCAGCAGCGCCACGACGAGCGCCCAGCCGCTGACCTTGCCCAGGTCGGCCGAGACCGCGGTCCAGTTGCGGGCCACCGCCCAGACCACGGCGGCGAGGATCACCAGCGCGACACCGAGCCGCAGCAGGCCCAGCAGGCGGGCGCGGGGCACGGCCACCTAGCGCCGCCGGAAGGTCAGGCGCACCAGCGCGTATGCCGCGTCCTCGCGATGCGTCCCACTGCTCGCCTCGCGCATCCGGGCACCGATCTCGCCGTCGAGGTCACCGACGAGGACAAAGCCCAGGTCGTGCGCGCGGGCCAGGACGCCGCGCACCTCCACCGGCCCGACGGCGCCCTCCGCGGTGGCCGGCCCGAGCGGCAGGGTGAGCGAGAGCAGGCCGCCGGAGCGCAACGCCCAGGAGGCCTGGCTCAGCGCCTCGTCGACGTCGTCGGCGTCGCAGCCCGAGGGGTGCAGCCGGGTGATGACGTCAAGCGAGGCGGTGTCGACGTCGAGCACCGCCACGGACGAGCGGGGGCCGGTGAGCCCCAGCTCGACCGGGGCGAAGCCGATCGCGCGGGCCCACCGGGACAGCGGGGAGCGGTTGCCGGACTCGTCGAGGATGACCGCGCTGTGGTGCCCGTCGTCACCGAGGCGCACCACCGCGGCGAGCGCCCCCAGCGCGGCCCAGGCGGCCACGGCGTCACCGCTGCGGGGCAGCCCGAGCTCGCGGGCGAACGCCCGGGCCTCGTCGGCGTCGGCGGCGTCGGCCAGCACGTCGCTGGGCCGGACCCAGTCCGGCAGGTCGGCGCGGGTCAGCTCGATGCGGGGCCGCTTGCTGGCCAACGCCGCACGGACTGGAGCGAGCAGCCGGTCCGCGACGGTGGCCGGCAGCGTCCTCTCCTCCTCGGGAAGGTCGTCCGCGGCGGCGGTGCTGGGCGAGGCCAGCGCCTCGAGGATGCCGACGTAGCCGGCCCAGGGGCTGGTCAGGTCCGGCGGGCGGACCCCGGCGCGCAGCCGTGCCAGCTCGTCCGGGTCGGCGAGCTGCTTCAGGGCGGTGACCAGGGAGGCCTCGTCCCGGGGCGGCACGAGCAGGCCGTCGACGCCGTCGCGCACCTGGGCGCCGAACGTGCCGACCTCCGAGGCCAGCACCGGCATCCCGTGGGCCTGGCCGAGCAGGGCGTTCTGGGACGCGGTGGCGTGGCGGTAGGTCAGCGCCAGCACGTCGTGGGAGGCGAACAGGCCCGCGAGCTCCTCGGCCGGGACGTAGCCGGAGCGGATGCTCACCCGCTCGCGCACCCGCGGGTCGGCGGCGAGCGCCCGGACCCGCTCGCCGCTGGAGCCCCAGAGCTCACCGGCGACGGTCAGCCTCACGTCGGGCACCTGGGCCAGGGCCTGCAGCAGGAGGTCGACGCCCTTGTACTCGCGGACCATGCCCAGGGCGAGCAGGCGGGTGGGACCGGCATACGGCGGTCGTTCCTCGGCGGGGCCGCCGGGCAGGTGCGGCGGGAGCTCGGCGACCGACACCCGGTGCGCGCCGAGGTCGTGGGCGAGGCGGGCCTGCTCGGCGCTGTGCACGAGCACGGCGTCGACGCGCGAGAACAGCGAGCGCATCAGCGCGCGGTCGCCCGGGTGGGACTCGTGCGGCATGACGTTGTGGGCGATGACCACCGAGCGCGGGCCCTGGCCGGTGCTGGAGGTGCGCCCGACGCCCGCGGCACGCAGCAGGGCCAGGTGGGCCGGCACGACGGCGGGGATGACGTGCACGACGACGACCGCGTCGAAGCCGCGCAGCCGGCGCCCCGTGCGCACCCACGTGTCGGGGCGCGCCCACGACAGCGCCCGGACGGTCCGCGGGAACGGCGGCACGTCGGGCGCCCCGCCGGGCACCGCCTGCTCCCCCGGGTAGAGCCTGCTCGGGTAGAGGTGGCTCCACGACACCAGCGTCACGTCGTGCCCGGCCTCGGCCAGCTGGTGGGCCAGCGTCGTCGTGTGGGCGGCCACGCCTCCCTTGTAGGGGTGGGTGGGGCCGACCACGGCCACCTTCAGCGCGGAGTCGCTCATCAGCGCCCCCGGCTCAGACGCCGTCTCGTGAACGCACCACGAGGTCGGCGAGCAGGGCGACGGACCCGATCATCATGCCGCTGACCAGCAGCAGCACGGTGCTGGCCGGGAAGTAGAACGGGTGGCGGACCATGTCCACGACCGCCTTGACCAGGCCGATGCCGACCATCCACAGCGCCGGGGGCAGCAGCACCTTCAGCGGGTTGAAGTACATGACCATCCGCAGCACCTGCAGGATGTAGCGGTAGGCGTCCCGAACGAAGTGGAACTTGCTGACGCCGGCGCGCTTGGCGTAGCTGGTGGGGATGTACTTGATGTCGTGCTGGTTGTGCAGGAACGCCAGCGTGATCGTGGTGACGCAGGAGAAGCCGGGGGGTAGCAGCCGCAGGTAGGGCAGCGACACCTCGCGACGGAACGCCCGCAGGCCGGAGTTGAGGTCGGGGATCTTCTCGTTGGACAGCTTCTCGGCGATCTTGCGGATGAGCCACTTCGCCGGGACGCGGGCCCACTTGTGCGTGCCCTCCTCGGTGGTGCGGGCGCCGACGACCTGGTCGTAGCTGTCGTCGTCGCGCAGGACCCGCACCAGCTCGGGGATCCGCTCGTTCTCGTAGGTCATGTCCGCGTCGGTCCACACGACGATCTCGCCGTGGGCCTGCTGCGTGCCGATGCGGCGCGCCGTGCCCGAGCCGCCGTTGCGGCGGAACGGCATCACCCGGATGTGCGGGTAGCGCGTGGCCGCGTCGTGCAGCACCTGCAGGGTGTTGTCGGTCGAGGCGTCGTCGATGCACAGCAGCTCGTAGGTGAACTCGCTGGCCTCCATGGCCGCGGTGATGCGGTCGATCTCCTGCAGGACGTGCTCGCCCTCGTTGTAGCAGGGCAGCACGACCGTCACGTA
>DASSPC010000191.1:0-3581 GCA_035699865.1 Oryzihumus sp.
GCCAGGACCCGCCGCACCTCGTCGATCGGGAACGTCGTGGCGATCACGCCGAGGCTGATGTGATCGCTCAGGCGGATGCCGGCGGGCAGGCCGGCAGACGTACGGGCCATCGCTGTCGCTCGCCCAAGAGCAAGCGCCAGCATGGCCCAGCAGCACCTCTATGTGAACGGTATTGCACCTTGTATGGGGCCTTTCGTGTCAAGCCTGGTGCGTGATGCCGTGCCTCCTCGTCGCGATCTCATCGCCTGAGCGGCTGGAGCCTTTGTGTACGGTCCCGAGGAGAGCTCGCCATCAAGCGCGAACCTCGCGCCACGAACTTGTATTCGGCGGGTCCGGGAGGACCCCGACCACGATGCAGTCATCCGCATCGGCGGCGAAGCTCCGGGGCGGCGGGCCCATTCTAAACCGCGGCGCGAAGGCCATGCGCAATACCGGGTTGCCGCCACCTCGGCCGTCGACTGCGGCCCGTCACTCGCACGCGGATGATGGGCCGCAGGACCTCGAGCTGTTCTCCGACATGGAAGCCGTCACCCCGCCGGGCGCAGGACCAGACCTTCCGGCGCCTCGCCCGTGGTCACCAGCCGCCAGAGCGCGATCAGCAGCTTCCTCGCTAGGGCGACGATCAGGGTCTTGCGCGCGCCGCCGCGCGCGCCTTCGGTCCTGGCCCGGTACCATCGCGCGAGCGCGCTGTCCTTCTGGAAGACGAGCAAGCGCCACGCCAGCTGGATCATGCCGCGGCGCACCCGCGCGTTGCCCGCCTTGGCGAGCCCCTTCTCCCGCCGCCTGGTCCCGCTCTCGTCCGGCGAGCCCGTCAGCCCGGCGTAGCGCGCCACCGCCCGCCGGTCCCGCAGGTCGCGCGACAGCAGCTCGTGCACCAGCATGTCGGCCGTCTCGACGCCGATGCCGACCACGCGGGCCAGCAGGCGCACCATCGCGTGCGGGCGCGAGGCGGGCTCCCCCTCCAGCCGTTCCAGGCGCGCCGCCTCGACCTCCGCGATCTGCTCCCGCACGAGCCGCAGGCGGGCCATGTCGCGGCGCAGCTCGGCGAGCGTGTTCGGCGGCAGCGGCTCCCCCTCCGGCGTGCGCAGCGCCGCCAGGCGCTCCGGCGCCTTGCGCAGGGTCGCCTTGAAGCCCCGGACGCCGAGGCGGGCCAGGGCGCCCTTCATCCGGTTCACGATCCGGGTGCGCTCGCCCACGAGGCTCTCGCGCTCGCGGTTCGGACGCCTGGCGTCCTCCTCCTCGAGCGTCGGCACCGCGGCCATGCTGCAGTGGCCGGGCTCGCCGCGCAGCCAGCCGAGGAAGGCGCGCTTGAGCAGCTCGGTGTCGAGCCGGTCGGTCTTGGCCCGCCGGTGCTCGCGGGAGACGGGCACGCTCGAGGGGTGGATGACGTGGGCCTCGACGTCACGGGCGCGCAGCCAGCGGGCGAGCCAGAAGCCGTCCCGGCCGGCCTCGAAGGCCACGGCGACACGCGTGACCGTGCGCCCGGCCCTGGCCGCCTCCTCGCGCCAGCGCTGCAGCAGCCGGAGCAGGGCGTCCTCGTCCGGCTCGAGCTTCTTGAGCGGGTAGCGCTCGAGCCCTGGCACGATGCCGGCGACGAGCCAGCTCGACCGGCTCAGCTCGACCACCGCGATGAGCGTGCTCTCCTGCTCGAGGGGGAGCAGGGACCGGTGCGAATCGTTCGGACGCGGCATGGGGTGCTCCATCGTTGCTTCCGGCGACGATGGTGCTCCCGTCTCGCCGGTCGCCCCATACCATCTAACACTACCTGGGCAGTTTAAGGGACGTTGAGGGACCACCACCTAGCCGCGGGTCGCAACGGACTCGGGGTTGAGTGGTGGAGGCAGACAGACCGGCGATCGAGGCGGCCCTGGACGCCTGGCTGGCGCCGTTCCTGGACGTGATGGGCCGCGTGACCCGGCGCCGGTGGGCGCCCTTGTACCTGCACGGGCTGCTCGGCCCGGACGGCCGCAAGAGCCTGCAGCCGCTGGCGGCCCGGCTCGGGCTCGGCGGCCACGACCAGCTCCAGCACTTCATCGCCAGCCCGGCCTGGGATGACGCGCCGTTGCGGCGGGTGTTGGCCGGCGAGGCGGACGCGCTCGTCGGCGGGCCGGACGCGGTGCTGGTGGTCGACGACACCGCCCTGCCGAAGAAGGGCGAGCTGTCGGTCGGCGTGGCCCGGCAGTACTGCGGCTGCCTCGGCAAGCGCGCCAACTGCCAGACGCTGGTCTCGCTCACCCTGGCCCGGGGCGAGGTGCCGCTGCCGCTCGGGCTGCGCCTGTTCCTGCCGGACGAGTGGGCCGCCGACCCGGGGCGCTGCGCCCGGGCCGGCGTGCCCGAGGAGCACCGCCGCGCCCTGGCGAAGCCGGACCTCGCGCTCGCCGAGATCGACCGGGTCATCGCCGCCGGCGTGCGCTTCGGACGCGTGCTGGCCGACGCCGGGTACGGGGCGAGCGCGGCCTTCCGGCAGGGCCTGAGCGTGCGCCGCCTCACCTGGGCGGTCGGCATCCTGAAGACCCAGAACGTCTACCCGGCCGCGGTCGAGCTGCTGTGGCCGAAGGCGGCCAGGGGCCGGCCGCGCAAGCACCCCGTGCCGAGCGAGGCCCCGGTCTCGGCCGAGGCCATGCTGAGCAGCGCCGCGTGGCGCCGCATCGCTTGGCGCCGCGGCACCAAGGGGCCGCTCGCGGCCGAGTTCGCCGCCCTGCGGGTCCGCCCGGCGGAAGGTGCGCAGCTTCGCGACGGCCGGCACCTGCCCGGGGACGAGGTCTGGCTGGTCGGCGAGCACCGCGCGAGCGGCGAGCGGAAGTACTACCTGGCCAACCTGCCGGCCGAGACGCCGCTCGAGGAGCTGGCGGCCACGATCAAGGCGCGCTGGGTGTGCGAGCAGGCGCACCAGCAGATGAAGGAGGAACTCGGCCTCGACCACTTCGAGGGCCGCTCCTGGACCGGCCTGCACCGGCACGCGCTGATGACCATGATCGCGTTCGCGTTCCTCCAGCACCTGCGGCTGGGGGCGCGGGGAAAAAAGCGACGCCGGACCGCTCCCTGGGCCGCCGCCGCGGCCGACCCTGCCGGCAATCCGGCGCCTGCTCATCGAGCGGCTCTGGCGCGGCTCGACCTGCTGCCCGCGTTGCGGCTGCCCGCTCGAGCTGCCCTTGCCCGGTAAAGTGCCCAGGTAGTGCTAGGCGTCCTGACCCGCTTCGATCAAATTCTCGCGTGATAAAACAGGCTCTGAGCCACCCGTGGGCCGCACCGCGGGCAGGGTCGGCTGGGGCGGCGGTCCCGGTGAGCCGGCGCCGCTTTTTTCCCCGCGCCCCGAGCCGCAGGTGCTGGAGGAACGCGAACGCGATCATGGTCATCAGCGCGTGCCGGTGCAGGCCGGTCCAGGGGCGGCCCTCGAAGTGGTCGAGGCCGAGCTCCTCCTTCATCTGCTGGTGCGCCTGCTCGCAGACCCGGCGCGCCTTGATCGTGGCCGCCAGCTCCTCGGGCGGCGTCTCGGCCGGCAGGTTGGCCAGGTAGTACTTCCGCTCGCCGCTCGCGCGGTGCTCGCCGACCAGCCAGACCTCGTCCCCGGGCAGGTGCCG
>DASSPC010000192.1:0-3113 GCA_035699865.1 Oryzihumus sp.
CAGGGCTTCGACCACCTCGCCGACCGCAACCTGGACCTGATCCGCAACTACCGCGAGGACCTCGAGCGCCCCGCCGCGTCGAGCTTCCCCCACCTCCAGGTCTGAGCAGCCTCCGGTCCCCGGCC
Organism: Oryzihumus sp.; assembly: GCA_035699865.1. GTDB lineage: Bacteria > Actinomycetota > Actinomycetes > Actinomycetales > Dermatophilaceae > Oryzihumus. The sequence continues at coordinate 126 of DASSPC010000192.1, forward strand.
CACCAACCTTCGACCGAACACGCCCTGGCCCGCGTTTCAAGCCCGAATCGGACTCGAAACGCGGGCCGAGCGGTGTTCGGTTGGGTGCCGGCGGAAGGGGCTGAGTGCGCGGCTGGGAGGTGGGGACACGGCATACCCGGGGGCGTGCCGAGGTGTGCATGAAGATCTGCCAAGGGTCTTGGCAGGTTCTGACAGGGACGCGGGGTGGCGGCGCGAGTTGAATCGAGGGCACCGCCGGCTCGTCCGGCGCCCCGCCAGCTCCCACCTCTCCCGCCCGAGGAACGCCATGACGCAGACCCCACGTCGCATCCGCATCGGCATCGACACCGGCGGCACGTTCACCGACGTCGTCGCCTTCGACGAGGACTCCGGCGCGCTGATCACAACCAAGACGCCGTCGACCCCGGCCAACCCGGCCGACGGCTTCATCACCGGCGTGCACAAGGTCCTCGACCTGCTCGGCGCGACCGGCGCGGACGTCACCGCCGTCTGCCACGGCACCACGGTGGCCACCAACCAGCTGCTCGAGGGCAAGGTCGAGCAGCTCGGCTTCATCACCTCCGCGGGCTACGAGTTCATCCTCGAGATCGCCCGCCAGGCGGTGCCGGACGGCTACGGCAACTCCTACTTCTGGGTGAAGCCGCCTCGGATCGTGCCGGCCGACCTGGTCAAGACCGTCGAGGGCCGCTTCGACTTCGAGGGCAACGAGGTCCGCCCCTTCGACGAGGAGGGCGCGGCGCAGGTGGCCCGCTGGTTCCGCGACCAGGGCATCACGACGATCGGCGTGTGCTTCCTGCACGCCTACGCCAACCCCGAGCACGAGCTGCGGATGCGGGAGATCCTGCAGCGCGAGCACCCCGAGGCGGTCATCTCGATCTCCAGCGACGTGCTGCGGGAGTACCGCGAGTACGAGCGCTCGATGACCACGCTGGTCGACGCCGCGGTCAAGCCGAAGGTGTCCCGCTACGTCGCCAACATCAAGACCCGCCTGGACGACTTCACCGGCGCCGCTTCGGCCGACCGGGACTCGATCCCCTTCTACATCATGAAGTCCAACGGCGGCGTGCTCTCCGCCGACGAGGTCGTGCACCAGCCGATCACCACGGTGCTGTCCGGCCCGGCCGCCGGCGCGCTCGGCGCCGCGCTGATCTCCGGCAAGGCGGGCTTCGACAAGGTCCTCACCTGCGACGGCGGCGGCACCTCCACCGACGTGTCCGTGGTCCTCGGCGGCGAGCCGACCCTGACCACCGAGGGCACGGTCGGCGCCTACCCGTCCAAGATCCCCATGATCGACGTCGTCACCGTCGGCGCGGGCGGCGGCTCCATCGCGTGGATCTCCCCCGAGGGCACGCTCAAGGTCGGCCCCAAGTCGGCCGGCGCGGACCCGGGCCCGCTGTGCTACGCCAAGGGCGGCACCGAGCCGACCATCACCGACGCCCACGTCATGCTCGGCCGGATCCCGGCCCACCTGCTCGGCGGCGAGATCCCGCTGGACGCCGCCGCCGCGAAGGCCGGCATCGAGGCCCTGGCCGCGCGGCTCGGGCTGTCGCCCGACGCGTGCGCCGCCGGCATCCTCGAGATCTCCGCCTGGAACCAGGCCAACGCGCTGCGCCAGATCTCGGTCAAGCGCGGCCTGGACGTCCGCGACTTCATGCTCGCCACGTTCGGCGGCTCCGGCTCGCTGCTGGCCTGCCGCCTGGTCGACATCCTCGACCTCGCCGGCGTGGTCGTCCCGCAGAACCCGGGCAACGTCTCGGCCTTCGGCCTGCTCACCGTCGACGTCAAGAACGACTACGTCCAGACCGCCGTCGCCAAGCACACCGCGCTCGACCTCGCCGGCGTGGAGAAGACCTTCGCCGAGCTGACCGAGCGCGCCGCGGAGGCCCTGGACGCCGAGGGCTTCGCCCGGGCCGACCACCGCTACGTGCGCACCGTCGACCTGCGCTACTTCGGCCAGGCCTTCGAGGTGCGGGTCAACGCCCCCGAGGGCGCGGTGGACACCGACTTCGCCGAGACGGTCGCGACCGCGTTCCACGACGCGCACAAGGGCCTCTACGGCTACGACTTCCGCGGCGACCCGCGCCAGCAGGTCGAGTGGGTCAACCTGCGCGTCACCGGCATCGGCCCGATCACCCGGCCCGAGCTGGCCGAGATCGAGGCGGCGGGCGACGACGTCGAGCGCGCCCGCACCGGCACCCGCCCGGTCTGCTTCGACCCCGCCGACGGCCACGTCGACGCCGGCATCTACTGGCGCCCCGACCTGCGCTCCGGTGACGAGATCGCCGGTCCGGTCATCGTCGAGGAGTTCGGCTCGACCGTGCCCGTCCACCCCGGCTTCACCGTCCGCGTCGACGCGTACGGCAACCTCGTGATCACCAAGGAGAGCGCGAAGTGACCGCTGTGACCGACACCCCGGCCCTCAACGTCGACCCGATCGTCCTGGAGATCGTCGAGGGCACCCTGGCGAGCGTCGAGATGGAGGTCGAGACCGCCATCGCGCGCACCTCCCGCTCGCCCATGATCCGCGACGCGCACGACTTCCGCGCCGGCATCCACGACCGCCGGCTGCGCAAGCTGACCGGCCGCTCGTACAGCGCCCTGGTCCACCCGGTCGCCCGCGACTACCCGCTGGAGACCATGCGCGAGGGCGACGTGTTCTTCCACAACGACGTCTACGAGTCCGAGGGCGGCATCGGCCACCTCCCGGACCTGTGCGTCACCGTGCCGGTCTTCCACGAGGGCGAGGTCGTCGCCTTCGTGCAGGCGTTCGGCCACCACGACGACATCGGCGGCGCCTGCCCCGGCTCGATGCCCTCCGGCGCGACCAGCGTCTACGAGGAGGGGCTGATGGTGCCCCCGATCCGGCTGTGGGACGCGGGCGTGCCCAACGAGGCGGCGCTGAAGATCATGACGCGCAACAGCCGTATGCCGGAGTCCCTCGCCGCCGACCTCGACGCCGAGTGCTCCGCCTGCCTCATGGGCGCCGCC
>DASSPC010000193.1:0-14773 GCA_035699865.1 Oryzihumus sp.
GCGTAGCGCAACGAGTCGTAGAGGATCGCCGGGGTGGCGTGCAGGATCGCGATGAGCAGGACGAAGTAGGCGACCAGCACCACGGGCCGGGTGGACCCCTGGTGGATGAGCACGGCCAGCGTCCCGATCACCAGCCCCAGCGCAGCGCCGTAGGTGAGCGGCAGGACCGAGAGCAGCCCCAGGTCGCTCATGCCCCGAAGGTCGACCCGGCGCAACGAGCTCAGCCAGAGCGCCAGGGCGAGGCCGAACGGCACGAGCTGGCCCAGGACCGGCAGCACCCGTCGGCGTGACCGGCTGGAGGCGTCCACGACGGCGCCCGGGGGCGGCGTCGGAGCCGGGGGACCGGGGGTCGTGAGGGAGGTGCCCTGGGCCTGCTCGCCGGTCATCACGTCCCCCCGCCGTCGTGGACGGCGCGCAGCACCGGGAGGACGTTGCGCCGCGACCAGAGCGGGCTCGCGGCGTAGCGGGCCGACTTCTCCAGGTTCATGTGCACATGGGCCAGCCAGGTCAGCAGCAGCAGCGCCTCGTCCGGCAGGCCGTGGCCACAGGCGGCCTCCCCGATGAGCTCGGCTTCATCGCGCCGCCAGTACTCTCCTCGGCCCAGCCGGTCGGCCACCTCCCTGCCCAGGGCGCGGTGGCCGTCCGCCGCGGCCGCGGTCAGCAGCCAGTGGGCGGGGTCCAGCGCGGGGAAGGAGTCGGGCCTGGCCCCACCCCAGTCGAGGATCCCCCGCACCACGCCGTCGGGCCAGACCAGCAGGTTCCCCGGGTGCAGGTCGCCGTGGCTCCAGCCCAGCGTCACCGACCGTCCCTGGAGCCGGCTCCGCAGCACCTGCTCGAGGTCGCGCAGACCGGAGCGGACGACCTCGCCGTCGGGCAGCGCGCGGGCCAGGGCGGCGACCGGTGCCCCCACCCACCGGTCCAGCAGCCTCGCGTCGACCGCGACGATGGAGGACTCGAGCCGGTGCAGGGGGGCGATGGCACGGAAGGCCTCGCAGGTGAGGCGCCCCGGCGCGTGCTGGTCCGGGCGAGCCCCGGGCAGGCGGCTGAGCAGCAGGTACCCACCCCGGGCGTCGTGCCAGCCGGCCAGGACCGTGGGGACCATGCGGCGCCAGGAGCCGAGCCGCTCGTCGGCGGCGAGCTGCTGCAGGACGCGTCGTTCCGCGGCCAGGGACCTGATGCCCCCCTCGCCCGTGGCGACCTTGAGAGCCGCCGACGACGCCGTCGAGCGCAGGAGGACCACGGAGGAGTCGGACACCGAACGCAGCGTTCGCTCGGGGGTCCAGCCGTCCGCGGCGACCGTGCGCACCGCGCTGCGGCGGGTCCGGCGGGGCACGGTGGGCCACGGAGGCGCCACGAGGTGTGGCCCGACCCACCTCAGCCCGACCCAGGCCGCCACGACCGACTCGGCCACCAACCACGCGAGGCCGGCGCCCGCGATACCGACTGCAGGGACCGCGAGCAGGGTGCCCCCCAGCACCCCCACGCTGAGCGTGATCATCGTCCCGACCACGACGGTCATCCGGCGTTGCACCCTGGCCCGGCTGACGGCGAGTGCCACGACGCAGTTCGGCACGGCCGCCAGGGCCAGCAGGCGCAGCGTGGTGGTCCCGACCTCGACGTACCACGACCCGAACAGCCGAAGGATCCACGGCGCGAGCACCACGAGGACCGTCACCGCCGGGGTCACCATGCCCAGGGAGTACGCGAGCACCTTGCGATGCCGCTCCTCGAGCCGGTGCGGCTCCAGGGGGCCGTGCGCGACGAGGGACTGGCCGAACGAGGCGGGGACGTTGAGCAGCACGAAGCACATGGACCAGGCGAGCGCGAAGACCGCGGCATGCGACGGCCCGGTGAGGTTGATGACCAGGATCGGGGGCAGCGTGGTGCAGGCGATCCAGGCCAGGGCGGCGACGTAGTCGGGGCCGACGTAGCGCACCAGGTCGCGCAGCGTGGGCGCCGTGGCCGGCCCGGCACGCCGGGCGGCGACGAACCGCGGGTATGCGCGGGCGGCGTAGAACCAGACGGCCCCGGCCACGACGACGGCCATCGCCACGGTCCAGGAGAACCAGACCCCGGCACCCGGCACGGCCACCGCGAAGCCGAGCAGCAGGACGAGCTTGGTGAGGTTGAACGTCTGGGCGGCGACCGTGGACGCCCCGGCCTGGCCGACGGCCACCAGCGTCGAGCAGTGCAGGACGTACAACGTCCAGCCCATGGTCGCCACGACGAAGAAGAACGCCTGCGGGGCCGAGGACAGGAGCGGCTGAAGGGCCGGCGCGAAGGTCCCGATGCCCAGGAGGAAGACGGCGGCGGCCAGGGCGCTGGTCGTCAGGGCCACGAGGTAGAAGCCGCGGACGAGGCGACCGGCCCTGGCACCGGCGGTGGGCACGAACCGCAGGAGAGCGCTCATGAGGTTCAGCTGCGCGACGCCTGCGAGGAACATCATCGCCGAGATGAGCGAGGAGTTGGCGCCGACGACCTGCGGCGGGTAGAGGTGGGCGGCGGACAGCCAGAACGCGACACCGGTCACGGCCGTGACGACCGACCCGCCGGCCAGGAGCCATCCCGCGCGGTAGACGGGCTGGCTCCACTGGGCCGTTGCGCGACGCCGGCCTAGGCTGAGGATGGCGCCCACGCTCACGAGGGTGCCCCCCACGGGGTCGTGGACCGGTAGCGCCACCGGCTCAACAGGTAGGCCGGCGGCCCCAGGGCCAGGCCGGCGCGCTCACGCCACGTCAGCTCGGCGGGGAAGTCGGTCCGCTTGCCCCGGTTCTTGGCCGAGTCGTGCGCCAGCAGGTGGGCCGTGGCGGGCACGGCGCGTCGCGCCATCTGCGCGACCAGGGACGGCTGCCGCCAGGCGGTGGACGTGAGGTAGGCGCCCAGGCCGATCCCGTAGCCGAAGGACTGACGGCGCAGCCCCGCGTAGTCCCGCCGGTGCCAGTGCCGCACGATCGCCGCCGGCTGGTAGGCCAGCACGCCGCCGTCGAGCACCACCCGGCAGAACGCGGCCAGGTCGTCGCCGCCCCGGGCGGGGGTCCCGGCACCGGTGGCCCGGTCGAACCCGGCACGGTCGCGCAGCCAACCCGTGCGAAAAGACATGTTGGCGCCGGAGCCGAACCGGCCGGCCGTGAACGGGAAGAGGGGGTCCGGGCTCGGTCGGCTCAGGCTGAAGCGGCGTTCCTCGAAGCCGCGGGCGAACCCGCCGGCCTGCTCCACCCACAGCTGGGCCGGCGTCTCGAGCTCGGCGGCGAGGATCAGGCCGGTCACGCAGGTCACGTCCCCGTCGGCGAACGTCTCCGCCACTGCGGAGAGCCACCAGGGGTCCACCTCGACGTCGTCGTCGGTGAACGCGACGACCTCCCCGGTGACGAGGTCGAGCGCCGTGTTGTGCGCGAGCGCCAGACCCGGACGGCTGGTGCGCACGTACCGCAGGGCGAAGGGAGCGCTGCGTGACCGCAGCGCCAGCTGGGTCTCGGCAGTCGAGGGGGCGCTGTCGACCACGACGACGTCGAACTTCTCGTAGCGCAGGCGCTCCAGCGACGCCAGCGTGCGCTCGAGGCTGGCCGTGCGGTCGCGGGTCGCCACCACCACGGTGATCGTCGGCTGCTCCGGCCGGGAGCGGACGTCGAGGCACACCGGGGGCTGCTCCGGGACCAGCCCCTGCACGGGCAACCGGTCGGGGACCGGCACCCCTTCGGAGCGCAGGTGCGCGTGGACGCGGTCCGCGACTTGGGGCCACGCCTGGGCGGCGAGCTCGTCCGGGGCCAGGCCTGCTCCGTCCCAGCGCAGCTCGACCTCACCCATGGGCCGGGTGTGCAGCCGGGCCAGCAGGCGGGAGCTGGCGTGCCTCGGCGAGGCGGGCAGGTGCGGCAGGGGCGCGTCCAGGTCGAGGTCACCGACGAGGAGCGGTTCAACCATGGTGCGTGGCCAGCTGACGACGTCCGGAGTACGGCAGGTGGAGCAGGCCCAGGGCGCTGCGTCCCCGGTGCCGGCGCTGACGGTCGCGCAGCACGCTCTTCAGGACGAGGTTGCCGTCCCGCACGGCGTGGAGGTTGGACCGTCCGCTCCGGCGGGGGAGCTCCAGGCTGGGGACCTCGGCGATCCGGAGACCGGCCTTCAGCGCGTGCACGGTCATCTGCGCCTCGATGTCGAACCCGTCGGCGGTGAGGTCGAGCAGGTCCAGGAACTGGCGGTGGAAGGCGCAGAAGCCGTAGCACAGGTCGGTGAGGTTCGCGTCGTACAGCTTGTTCACCAGCTGCAGCAGCGCCCAGTTGCCCGTCCGGCGGAACGGCGTGATGTCCAGCGACCCGCCACCGGCGATGAACCGCGAGCCCTTGACGAAGTCGTAGCCGTGGGTGAGGAAGTGGATGAAGTGCGGGATCTCCCGGGCCGACATGCTGCCATCGGCGTCGATCATCACCACGATGTCGCCGGTGGCGGATGCGAAACCGGCCCGCAGCGCATCGCCCTTGCCGTGGCCCGACTGGGCCACGAAGCGGATGTCGGGCCGGATGATCGAGGCCATCAGCAAGGTGGCGTCCTCGGAGCGGCCGTCGACCATGACCACCTCGTCCACGCAGTCGGGGATCTCCCCGAGCACCCAGGCGAGGTTGCGCGCCTCGTTCTTGGCGGGGATCACCAGGCTCACGGTCAGGGCGCGGGGGGCGGGTACGGGGCCGAGCGGCGCTGCTGCGCGCCGATGGCTGGTGTCGTGGCCCGCTGGTTCGGCAGGTCGTGGGGACGCCCCGGACGTGGCGGGGGCGGGGACAGCGGTGATGACCGGTGTCCCGTGCTGGATGTTCTGTGCGGTGTTCGGCAGGTCCACCGGTGTCTCCTTGTACCCGGGGGTGAGCCGCAGCCTGCCCGAATCGGGGCTGCGCTCTCGCGATGCTGTCTTCGTGGTCCGGGGCTTGTGGCCGGACCCTGGCGGGGAGCCGGACGGTCTGGGTCACCGAGCAGGTTGATGCCCCCGTCACCAGCGAGTCTTGTTCGGGTCCGCGGATCCGCACTCAAGCAATGTGCGTACGGCACCGGGGTCATAAACGACGACCGTCCGACCGGTTTCGTGGCGGCCCACAGCGTTCGCTGGGACAACCCATGGCCGGGGTCCAGACACGGCGGGACGGCGCCCCTCGCGCAGACCTGCCAGCAGGCCGCCAGACCCGGCGACCTGCCGGCAGCGAGCGGAGGATCAGCGCCAGATCGAGGTGAGCGGTGCCTCCGACGCGGCGCGCCCCACCGGGGCCACCCCCATCAGGTCGGAGAGCATCCGCAGGACCCGGTAGTGGTCGACCCGGTCGCCGTACCGTCCGGGCCGGACCCCCGCACCGACCACCAGGGTGGCGACGTGGTTGCCGGCGTTGTCGTTGTCCTCGTCCCACGTGACCACCAGCAGGCTGTTGTGGGTGCGGGCCCAGGCGGCGTAGGAGCCCAGGTGGGCGGCCAGCCATCGGTCGCCGGTGGCGACGCTGCCGTCATGCATGTCGTTGACGACGTTCGGTATGACGAAGGACAGGGACGGCAACGATGCCGGGTTCGCCGGCCAGCGGCTCAACGGCTGGTTCGCGGAGGCGGGGACGGTCGAGAAGCTGACCCACGGGTTGTGCCGTCTCGCGTAGGAGCCGGCGTCACACCCCGTGAACCCGGTGAAGGGCAGGCCCTCGGAGTAGCCGACGAACCGACGCCCAGACGCCAGCACGCGGCTGCCGATGTTGGCCCCCGAGTACGTGTGGGGGCACGAGTCGTCGCCCAGCCCCTGGGTGGAGCCCGAGAACAGGGCCAGGTAGTTGGGCTCGCTCGGGTGCGTCACGGCATACGACTGGGTGAGGAGTGCCCCCGACCGGGCCAGGGCGTTGATGAAGGGGGCGTCCGGGGCTCCGATGACCTGACCGTAGGAGTGGTTCTCCATGACGACCACGACGACGTGGGCCGGCCGGGGAACGCGTGCGAGCTGGCCCGCGGCGGCGGTGGCGGCAGGCCGCACCGACGCCGTGGTGCGTTCGACGCCACCGGCTGCCGTCGGCATGGCGCAGGCAGCGACCAGGGACGTGACGGCGGCGACTCGGGTCGCCGCGGTGCGGACTGGACGCGTGGCAGTGGGCATGGGGCCCTCCCCAGATGACTCGGTGGTCCGACGAGGTCGGGTGCGCGGCCCTCGTTCGAGGCTACGACCGAAGCCGGCGGGCGACGACGGCCAGAACCTGTGAATCCATGACGTCCGGGGGACCCCGGGCGACTGGAGCGGCCGGTGCGGTGCCCGGGGCCGCCCGGGACAAACGTCCCTGTCGGGGACTTCGCGCAGACCCACGATGAGTCCGAGCGGAGGCAGGCGCAGCCGCGTCCGGCTCACCGCCGTTCGCGTGACCCCGTCGAGCCGGTAGGGGAGGACCCCCATGCAGGTCCCGTCACCGTTCGAGTACGAGCGAGCTTCGTCCGTGGACGAGGCCATCGCGTTGCTGCAGCGCCACGGGGAGGGCGCCCGGCTGATCGCCGGCGGCCACAGCCTGCTCCCGCTGATGAAGCTGCGGCTCGCGGCACCGGAGGTGCTGGTCGACATCAACACGCTGAGCGACCTGCAGCTGATCCGGGTCGAGGGCGACACCGTGCGCATCGGCGCCATGGTGCGTCACGCGGAGCTGCTCGCCTCAGCGGTGGTCGGCGAGCACTTCCGCCTCCTGCACGAGGCCGAGCAGGTGATCGCCGACCCCGTGGTGCGCAACCGCGGCACGGTCGGCGGGTCGCTGTGCCAGGCCGACCCCGCCGAGGACCTGTCTGCCGCGTTCGGGGCATTGCGGGCCGAGGTCGTCATCCGCGGCGCCGGCGGCGAGCGAGTGGTGCCGGTGCGCGAGCTGGTGACCGGGCCGTACGAGACCGTCGTCGCGCCGGCCGAGATCCTCACCGAGGTGCGGGTGCCGATCCGCCCGGGCACGGGCAGCAGCTACCGCAAGGTCGAGCGCCGCGCGGGGGACTGGCCGATCGCCTCGGCGGGGGCCGTGGTCCGGGTGGAGGGCGAGACGATCGCCGAGGTCGGCATCGGCCTGGCGGCCGTGGGCGCGGCGCACTCGGTCGTGCCCGGCGCCGAGGACGCCATCCGGGGGCGGGTCGCCGACGAGGAGAGCATCGAGCTCGCGGCGGTCCGGGCCAGCGAGGAGTGCTCGCCGACCACCGACCAGCGCGGGCCCGCCGACTACAAGCGCGCGCTCGTGGCGGAGCTGGTCCGCCGCGTGCTGCGCACCGCCATCGCGCGCAGCCGCGGAGAGGAGGCCTGAGGCCATGCAGGTGACCATGACGGTCAACGGGACGCAGGTCAGCGAGGACGTCGAGCCGCGGCTGCTGCTCGTGCACTTCCTGCGGGACACCCTCGGGCTGACCGGCACGCACTGGGGCTGCGACACCTCCAACTGCGGGGTCTGCGTGGTCCAGCTCGACGGGCTGCCGGTCAAGAGCTGCACCGTCCTGGCGGTCATGGCCGACGGCCACGACGTGCGCACGGTCGAGGGCCTGGCAGACGGCGCCGAGCTCGACCCGGTGCAGCAGGGGTTCATGCATGAGCACGGCCTGCAGTGCGGCTTCTGCACCCCCGGGATGATGCTCACCGCCCGGCACCTGCTCGACACCAACGCGCACCCCACCAACGACGAGGTGCGCGAGGCGATCTCCGGACAGATCTGCCGGTGCACGGGCTACGAGAACATCGTGCGGGCCATCCAGTGGGCCGCCGAGCACCCGAAAGACGTTGCCACTGAAGGGGTTTCGTCATGACCGTCACCGAGCAGCACGAGCACGCCGACGTCGGCTTCGGGCGCCGCCCCCGCGTCGAGGACGCCAGGTTCCTGCGCGGCAAGGGGCAGTACGTCGACGACATCTCGCTGCCCGGGATGCTGCACGGCGCCATTCTGCGCAGCCCCCACGCCCACGCCCGGATCGTGGCGATCGACACCGCCGAGGCCGAGGCGCACCCCAAGGTCAAGGCGGTCATCACCGGGGCGACGCTGGAGTCGTTGAAGCTGGCCTGGATCCCGTCCCTCTCGCACGACGTCATCGCCGTGCTGGCCACCGACAAGGTGCGCTACCAGGGCCAGGAGGTGGCGTTCGTCGTCGCCGAGGACCGCTACGCCGCCCGGGACGCCCTCGAGCTCATCGACGTGGACTACGAGGTCCTCGACCCGGTCATCGACGCACGGCGTGCGCTGGACCCGGGCGCCCCGGTGATCCGCGACGACATCGAGGGCAAGACCGACAACCACATCTTCGACTGGACCGCCGGCGACAAGGACCAGACGGACGCGGCGTTCGCCTCGGCCGAGGTCGTCGTCAAGCAGGACATGCTGTATCCACGGGTGCACCCGGCGCCGCTGGAGACGTGCGGCTCGGTCGCGTGGATGGACCCGGTCAGCGGCAAGCTCACCATCTGGTGCACCACCCAGGCGCCGCACGCGCACCGCACCCTCTACGCCCTGGTCGCCGGCCTGCCCGAGCAGAAGATCCGCGTGGTCAGCCCGGACATCGGTGGTGGCTTCGGCAACAAGGTCGGCATCTACCCCGGCTACGTGCTCTCCGTCGTCGGCTCGATCGTCACCGGCGCGCCGGTGAAGTGGGTCGAGGACCGCTCGGAGAACCTCGTGTCCACCTCGTTCGCCCGCGACTACCACATGCACGGCGAGATCGCGGCGACCCGTGACGGCAGGATCCTCGGCCTGCGCGTCGACGTGCTCGCCGACCACGGCGCGTTCAACAACACCGCCCAGCCGTCGAAGTACCCGGCCGGCTTCTTCCACATCTTCACCGGCAGCTACGACTACCCGGCCGCCTACTGCACGGTGAAGGGCGTCTACACCAACAAGGCGCCGGGCGGGGTGGCCTACGCCTGCTCGTTCCGCGTCACCGAGGCGTGCTACCTCGTCGAGCGCATCGTCGACTGCCTGGCCGACGAGCTGGGCATGGACCCGGCCGAGCTGCGGATGAAGAACCTGCTGCGCCCGGAGCGCTTCCCCTACCTCTCGCCGACCGGCTGGGAGTACGACTCGGGGGAGTACCCGCGGGCGCTGGCCAAGGCGATGGAGATGGCCGGCTACGAGCAGCTGCGCGCGGAGCAGGCCGAGAAGCGCGAGCGCGGCGAGCTCATGGGCATCGGGGTCAGCTTCTTCACCGAGACCGTCGGCGCCGGCCCGCGCAAGCACATGGACATCCTCGGCCTGGGCATGGCCGACGGTGCGGAGGTGCGGGTGCACCCGACCGGCAAGGCGGTGGTCCGGCTGTCGGTCCAGACCCAGGGCCAGGGTCACGAGACGACGTTCGCCCAGATCGTCTCGGAGGTGACCGGCATCCCGTCGGCGGACATCGAGGTGGTCCACGGCGACACCGACAACACCCCGTTCGGCCTGGGCACCTACGGCAGCCGGTCCACCCCCGTGTCCGGGGCGGCGGTCGCCGTCGCCTCCCGTCGCATCGTCGACAAGGCCCGGCTGATCGCCTCGGCCATGCTCGAGGTGTCCCCGGAGGACCTGGAGTGGGATCGCGGGAAGTTCTTCGTCAAGGGCGACCCGAGCACGGCGAAGACGATCCAGGAGATCGCGTTCGCCTCGCACGGCACCCAGGAGCTGCCCGAGGGGGTCGAGGGCCACCTCGACGCCGAGTGCGTCTACGACCCGCCGAACCTGACCTATCCCTTCGGCGCCTACATCTGTGTGGTCGACGTCGACAAGGGGACCGGCCAGGTCAAGGTGCGCCGGTTCATCGCGGTCGACGACTGCGGCCCGCGGATCAACCCGATGATCGTCGAGGGGCAGGTCCACGGCGGCCTGGCCGACGGGGTCGGCATGGCGCTGATGGAGGTCATCGCCTTCGACGAGGAGGGCAACTGCCTGGGCGGGTCGTTCATGGACTACCAGCTGCCGACGGCGCTGGAGTGCCCCAGCTGGGAGCTCGGCGAGACGGTCACCCCCTCACCCCACCACCCGCTCGGGCTCAAGGGCGTCGGCGAGTCGGCCACCGTCGGGTCGCCCCCGGCCGTGGTCAACGCGGTCATCGACGCGCTCAAGCCGTATGGCGTGCGGCACGTGGACATGCCGCTCACCCCGGCGCAGGTCTGGCGCGCGATGCAGGGACGGCCGTTCCGCACCGACCTCGCCATCACCGACGAGTAACCCCGAACGGCCGAGACGCTGATGCCCGCCCACCTCGACCTCGCCGGACGGGCCGCGGCGCTGAGCGCCGAGGGCACGCCGTTCGTCTGGGCGACCGTGGTGCACGCCCACCGGCCCACGAGCGCCAAGGCCGGCGACTCGGCGATCGTGCTGGCCGACGGGCAGATCGACGGCTTCGTCGGCGGGGAGTGTGCCGAGGCGACGGTCCGCGCCCAGTCGCTGGAGGCGCTCTCCACCGGGCAGACCCGGCTGCTGCGGGTCGCCCCCGGCGAGGAGGAGACGGGCCAGCCGGACGAGGACGGCGTCATCACCGTGCACAACCCGTGCCTGTCCGGGGGCACCCTCGAGATCCTGCTCGAGCCGTCGGTGCCACTGCCCGTGGTCGCGGTCGTCGGGTCGGCGCCGATCGCCACGGCGCTGCTGCGGGCGGACCGGCTCTTCGGCCTGCAGGTGCGCCCGCTCGCCCCGGAGGAGGAGGTGCCCGAGGGCACGCTCGCCGTCGTGGTCGCCTCGCACGGGCGCGACGAGGAGCCGGTGCTCACCGCGGCGCTGCGCGCCGGGGTGCCGTATGTCGGGCTGGTCGCCAGCCGCCGCCGCGGCGCCGCGGTCCTGGCCTCCCTCGACGTCGAGGACGCGCAACGGGACTGCGTGCACACCCCTGCAGGGCTGGACATCGGGGCCCGCACGGCCGACGAGGTGGCCCTGTCGATCCTCGCCGAGGTGGTGGCGACCCGCCGGGCGTCAGGTCCGGCCGGCGCCCCACGGGCCGAGGCGGCGGCCACCGCACGGGTCCCCGCCACGGCGCTGGACCCGGTGTGCGGGATGACCGTGGCGGCGGTGCCCACCAGCGTGCACGTCGACACCCCCGCCGGGACGGTGTGGTTCTGCGGCACCGGCTGCCGCACGGCATACCTGGACAACCCGGCGGCGTACGCGACGTGACCAGCCCCGACACCGCCACGGTCGCCGACCTGCTGCCCGACGTGGCGGCGCTGCAGGCCGGGCTGGACGCCGTGGACTACCTGGCCGACGAGGGCACCGCCACCGCGCTGTTCTGCGCCGCACGCCTGGCCCAGCCGGTGCTCATCGAGGGGGAGCCCGGCGTCGGCAAGACCCAGGCCGCCACCTCCCTGGCGCAGGTGCTGCGCACCCCGCTGGTGCGGCTGCAGTGCTACGAGGGCATCGACGTGGCCGAGGCGCTGTACGAGTGGAACTACCCGCGCCAGCTGCTCAGCATCCGGCTGGCCGAGTCCCGGGGGGAGATGCTCGAGGACGCCGACGTCTTCGGCGAGGAGTACCTCGTCGCCCGGCCGCTGCTGACCGCGCTGCGCCACTCCGGACCGCGTCCGGCGGTGCTGCTCATCGACGAGGTGGACCGCGCCGACGACGACTTCGAGGCGTTCCTGCTCGAGCTGCTCGCCGACGCGGCGGTGACGATCCCGGAGCTCGGGACCCTGCGCGCGGCCCACCCGCCCATCGCGGTCCTGACGTCCAACCGGACCCGCGAGCTGCACGACGCCCTCAAGCGGCGCTGCCTGTTCCACTGGATCGACTACCCCTCGGCGCAGCGCAGCGCCGAGATCATCCGGCGCCGGGTGCCGGGCAGCTCGCGGACGCTGGCCGAGCAGGTGGCCCACACCGTCGAGCGGCTGCGCCGGCTCGACCTGCAGAAGCCGCCGGGGGTGGCCGAGGCGATCGACTGGGTCGCGGCGCTCGAGCTCCTGGGGGTGCGCGCCCTCGACGCCGGCGCGGTCGAGCGCACCCTGGGCTCGGCGCTGAAGTACGTCGAGGACCAGCAGGTGGCGCGCGAGGCCGGCCTGGCCACGCTGGTCGCCGGGTGAGCCGGCGGCGGCCGTGAGCGCGGGGGTGCCGGCCGACCTGGCGAGCGTGTTCGGCCTCTTCGGCCGGGAGCTGCACCGGGCGGGGATCCCGGTGTCGCCGAGCGAGTCGGCACAGCTGGCCCGCGTGGTGCAGGTGTGCGACCCGCTGACCGTGGACCAGCTCTACTGGTGTGCCCGGGTCAGCCTGCTGCGGTCACCGGACCAGGTGCCGGAGTTCAACGCGGTGTTCGCGCTCGTCTTCCGCGGGCTGGCCGACGTGGCCGAGCACCGCGGCCAGGAGCCGTCGGCGCTGCGCTCGGAGTCCCGGCCGCCGCGCCAGGCCGCGGGGGAGCAGGGGAGCGATCGACCGCCGGCCGGTCCGGCCGGCACGCGCGCCGGACCGGCGGGGGAGCAGGAGGGCGACGCCGAGCCGCATGCCCTGCGGGCGCTCGCCAGCAGCGAGGAGCGCCTGCGGCACGCCGACCTCGGCGCGCTGAGCGACGCGGAGCTGGCCGAGGTGGCGCCGCTGCTGCACCGGCTGCTGACCACGCTGCCGACGCGGCGCACCCGCCGCCGGCACCGGCACCCGCGGGGGGACCGGCTGGACGTGCGCGCCACGATCCGGCGCAGCATCCGCTCCGGCGGCGACCCGGTGATGGCCGTGCGGCGCTCCCGGCGGCGCCGGCCCCGGAGGCTGGTCGCCCTGCTCGACATCTCGGGGTCGATGGAGCCCTATGCCCGGGCCTGGCTGCACCTGCTCTGGGGTGCGGCGACGGTCGCCCGTGCCGAGGTGTTCGTCTTCGGCACCCGGCTGACCCGGCTCACGCCGGTGCTGCGGACCCGCAGCCCGCAGCAGGCGCTGGCCCGCGCCGGGCGGGTCATGCCCGACTGGTCGGGTGGCACCCGGATCGGCCACAACCTCAAGGCGTTCATGCACCGCTACGGCCGCAGCGGGATGGCCCACGGCGCGGTGGTGCTCGTCGTCTCGGACGGGTGGGAGCGGGACGACCCCGCCCTCCTGGGTGCGCAGATGGAGGCCATCGCCCGCCGGGCGCACCGCGTCGTGTGGGTCAACCCTCGGGTGGCGGCGCCGGGGTTCGCGCCGGACACCGGTGGCATGCAGGCGGCCCTGCCCTTCTGCGACGACCTGCTGAGCGGGCACTCGGTGGAGGCCCTCGCCGAGGTGGTGGCGGCCCTGGGCGGCGAGCGGCCGGTGAGCAACCGGCATACCGGCCGGTAATCGGACATGAGCGTCCCCACCGGGAACCACGGGCCCGTGTGCGACGATGCACCCGATGAACGCACACGGTGAAAGGAACAGCCGGTGAAGGGCAGGATCCTCGTCGTCGACGACGACCTCGCGCTGGCGGAGATGCTGGGCATCGTCCTGCGCAACGAGGGCCTCGAGGTCGTGCACGTCGCCGACGGTTCCTCGGCGATGGCCGCCTTCCGCGAGAGCCGGCCCGACGTGGTCCTGCTCGACGTGATGCTCCCCGGGATGGACGGCATCGAGGTGTGCCGCCGCATCCGCGGCGAGTCCGGCGTGCCCATCGTCATGCTCACGGCGCGCAGCGACACGGTGGACGTCGTCGTCGGGCTGGAGTCCGGCGCCGACGACTACGTGGTCAAGCCGTTCAAGCCGCAGGAGCTCATCGCCCGGGTGCGGGCGCGGCTGCGCCGCGGCGACGAGCCCGAGCCCGAGCGCCTGGAGATCGGCGACCTGGTCATCGACGTGGCCGGCCACTCGGTCAAGCGCGACGGGCAGCCGCTGTCGCTGACCCCGCTGGAGTTCGACCTGCTCGTCGCGCTCGCACGCAAGCCGTGGCAGGTGTTCACCCGCGAGGTGCTGCTGGAGCAGGTGTGGGGCTACCGCCACGCCGGCGACACCCGGCTGGTCAACGTCCACGTGCAGCGGCTGCGCTCCAAGATCGAGCAGGACCCCGAGCACCCCGAGATCGTCGTGACCGTGCGCGGCGTCGGCTACAAGGCGGGTCCGAGCTAGCCGATGTCCGAGTCGAGCCGCCCGGCGCCCGAGCAGCCCTCCCGGTTCGCGATCCGCAGGACCCGGGCACTGCGCAGTGCCGGTTGGGCCGTGGCCCGTGCCCGCGCGGCGGTGCTCGGCTCCGGGCGCTGGCTCGCCCACCAGTGGCGCGCCTCGCTGCAGTTCCGGGTCATCTCCATGACCATGCTGCTGGGCCTGGTCGTCGTGCTGCTGCTCGGGTCCTACCTCTACCAGCAGATCGCCGACGGCCTGGTCTCCGACCGGGTCAAGTCCGCGACGGAGGAGGCGGCGCAGGGCACCCGCGCCGCGCAGACCCGGTTCGACGCCGCCGACCGGACCGACCCGACCAGCCTCAGCGTGCTGGCCACCGACCTGGTCCAGCAGCTGGCCTCGCCGGGCGCCGACCACGCCCGCGACGTGATCCTCACGCGCGCGCTGCACAACACCCGCACGCCGGTGGTCGCGACCCGCCTCTCCGGCGACGTCGGCCTGCCCAGCGTGCCCCCCGAGCTGCGCGAGGCCGTTGCCGCCGACGCCACCCACCAGCACGTGCAGATCATCGCCACCAGCTCATCGGACACCGGGGCTGCGGTGCCGACGGTCATCGTCGGCAGCCAGGTGTCGCTGCCCGTGGCCGGCACCTACGAGCTGTACTTCGTCTTCCCGATGGAGCGCGAGCAGGCGACGCTCAAGGTCGTCGCGCAGACGTTCACCCTGGGCGGTATCGCCCTCGTGCTCATGGTGGGCGCGGTCGCCTACGTGGTCACCCGGCTCGTCGTGGACCCGGTACGCCGTGCCGCCGAGGT
>DASSPC010000194.1:0-5902 GCA_035699865.1 Oryzihumus sp.
AGGCGATCCGGCGCACCGTCTCCGGCGCCAGCAGCGTCCCGTCCCCGAGCACCACCCCGGACCCGCACGCATCCTTGAGGTCCCGGTAGCCAGGTCCGTGGTCACGAAGATGATCCGCTCCCGCAACCCCCGCACCTCCCGCGGACCACCCTGCTCGGCCACGGCCAGGAACCCGTCCCAGACCGTCGGCACCGCCTGCGGGGTCAACCCGCGGGCCCAGCTTGGCCATCTCGGCCAACGACACCGCCGCCGAGCGCACCCCCACCCGCCCGGACAGCACGCACGAACGCAGCCGCTGCACCGACCCGCGGTCCAGCACGTGACACCCGCCCGCCCCGACCGGCCGCCCGATACAGGCCTGGGCCACCCTCACCAGGTCACCCGCCCCACCGGAACGGTAGGACGGCGCCCACTCCAGCACCCACCCCGCCGCGCTCGAACACGACGCCGAGGCGACCTCACCGCGCTCCAGACCCTCGCCGAGCACCGTGACCTGGGCCGCCTCCACCAACCGCCGCAGCACATCCAGGCGGCCCATCGCCGGACCCAGGCCCGACCCCTGGCACTGGTGCACCACCTCGACCAGCCCGGCCAACGCCTCCGCCGCCGCATCCACCACCGCGAACCGGTCCGCGAACGACACCCCCGCCCCCCCCGACGCCGCACCACCCGACCCCGCACCACCCGACCCCGCGACGGGCACGCCGCCAGAACCGCTGGCCGCGGCCCCCTGACGACGATCCCCCTGATGCATGATTCGAACATACATTCGACCACCGACAGGGCTGCGGCCGTGCAGGTCAGCCCGGGTGTGCTCCGGGCAGGGGCCCGCGGGCCGGACCTGACGAGAAGGCTTGAACCAGCCATGCGGACACCGCCCCGAGGTGCGGGGACACCAGGTGGGGGTGAGGTGGCCCGGACGCCTTCTTCACCGGGCCGGGGGGCTTCCACGGCTGCGGCGCATGGAAAGCCGGATGGGGCGGCCACGGCCCGTGAGGCGCGTGCGCCCATCGGGCAACCGGGCCGGTCACGGCGCAGGCCGGCGCTGCGCCCCGACACTTCGTCGGCTTCCGGAGCGGCGCCGGGGTGACCGCGACCGGCGTGCCCGAGGCCTGATGGCTGCGTCGGGCGCTGCCAGCTGCAGGGGCGCTGCGCACGGGAGCCACGGAGTGGGCGGTGGTGGGCGCAGGCGGTGACCAGCGGACCGCTGGCGGGGCAGCCGGCCGCACGACGGCCAGCACCGGCGGCCTCGACGGCGTGCCAGGCGGTGGCGGTGGCGCCGACGGCGTCAGGAGCGGCTGGCTCCACGGGTCGAACCGGTCCGGACCGGCTGTCGGGCTCCCCGAGGGCGAGGGCGAGCCCGAGGGCGTGGATCCGGCAATGCCGAGCAAGCCACCCTCAGTGGGCGCATCGCTCTGGTGAGCCGCCACGGCGAACGAGCCTGCGACGACGGCGCAGGCAGCCCCCAGCAGACCCACCTTGGCGGCGGCAGCAGCCCGGAGCACCAGTCGCTGCCTGCCCTCGGCCGCCGGGTGTCCACCGGCCTCGAGTGCCTGGGACTCGGGTTCCTGGACCGCGGCCTCCCTGGACCCGGCCTTCCCGGACCCGGCTTCCCTGGGCACGGCCTCCCGCGCCACGGGCTCCCGGGGCTCGGCGTGCGCGGGGATCCACCAGTCGTCCTGCGCTGGCCGACCGGGGACGGATGCGTCCGGGCTGTCCGGTGTCATGGTGCGTTCCGTTCTGAGCCGCTGGTGAGCGCTTCCCCCCACCTCCACGGGACGTGCGACGCCGTCCACGACGGTAGTGAGCGCGCAGCGAAGCCAACTCGCGCAAAGGGGCGATTCGTCACCACCCCAGCCCGTGCCGACAAGACCGGGTATGCCGCGCCGCATGACCTCCGGTTCATGCGTCACCCCCGGTTCACGGGCCGCGTGACCTCCGGTTCATGCGCCCCCGTCCCCGGGACCCTGGGCACGATCGCCCGGCGGGGCGGGATCAGCTCGGAGGTGAGCCCTGTGGCCGGGGAGTCGACGTCGTCGCGTCGCGGGCCAGCCGGGTCGCCGGCCGCAGTGGCGCGATGGGTTGGGAGGGCCAGCGTCGGGGCCCGCTCCACAGCGCCGGCGGGGCATCGAGGAGGTTTGCCAGCTCCAGGGCTGCGGTGTCGTAGTTCGCGCGCCAGCCCCGGAAGTGCGGCCACGCCTCGTCGTTGCTGCGTTCGATGGGGTAGCCCAGGCGGCGCAGCTCGTCGACGGCCGCCTGGAACTGCTCGTAGCTGACCGAGATAGGTGCGTCGGGGTCCGGCTCCCCCGACACGGGCAGTCGGACGGCGCGGGCGATCTGCTCGAGGGCGGTGAACCCCATGCGCAGCATCAACCGGGCAGGCATCTTGGGCTCCAGGGACGGGGCGAGCGCCAGGTGCAGCGCCGCCGCGTCCATGACGGCCAGCAGCGAGGTGAGCCAGTGCGACAGGGGGCGTGGCGAGCGCAGCCGGACCAGCACGACATACGTCGTGTGTGACTCGGCGAGCTCGGCGGACCAGCGTTCCCAGGAGCGGAAGAGGTCGCCCAGCACAGGCCCGGTGTCTCCGTCGCTGATGCCCCAGAGGGTGCGCGCCAGGATCTCGGGCCCCCAGGCCGGAACCCCCGCGCGGGTGGTCAACAGCGTCACCTCGGTCTCGCGTCGGTTGAAAGCGGCGTACAGCGTGGGCAGGTAGCCCACCTGCAGACCGATCACGACGAGGCCGGTGAAGGCAGCCGCGTACTCCACGACGGTGCTGGCCGCGTTGTGCGGGGCTGCGTAGCCCAACGTCAGGATCGAGGAGCCCGCCTCGTGGAACGACGCGGCCACCGGGCCGCCGACTGCGGGGAGCAGGACGAGGGAGAACCCGACGACGAGCAGGATGAGCCACACGCTGAGCCGGACGAGCAGGCTCAGGGGCGACTGCCAGGCCAGGATGCGGTCGCGGCGAACGAAGGAACGCACGCCACCGGTCGCGCGCAGGAAGAGCAGGTCCACCACGCGGTCACTGGCACGCGAGACCCTGGAGTCGATCGCTCGGGGGACGACCAGGGTGCCGACGACGCTGAAGAGCGTGCCGCCCACGATGAGGAGGCCGGCTACGCACCCGATCCAGCGCCACAGCACTCTCCGTCCAACTCCTCAGGGGGACAAACCCTTCCGGGCGGACCCGCGCACCCCCGGAACGAGCCCGCGTTCCCGCCGGCAACGCGCCCGCCGGTGACCGGCGACCTGGCCGCCCGATTCGGGACCGAGTGCCTGTGGCGCCCGACCGGATCGCTGCAGGCTGGAGGCCTGCCGAGCAGGGAAGGTGGGTGCACCGTGGACCTCGGATCCATGATCCAGACGGCGCAGGCCCTGGTTGCTCCGGGCAAGGGCATCCTCGCCGCAGACGAGAGCACACCGACGATGGCCAAGCGCCTCGCCACCATCGGCGTCGAGTCGACCGAGCCGCGCCGCCGGGCCTACCGCGAGCTGCTGTTCACCACGGCCGGGATCGGCGAGTTCATCAGCGGGGTCATCCTCTTCGACGAGACCATCCGCCAGCGGACCGCGGACGGCGTGCCGTTCCCCGAGGTGCTCCGTCGGCAGGGCGTCATCCCGGGCATCAAGGTCGACGCCGGGACCACACCGCTGGCCGCCTTCCCCGGGGAGGTGGTCACCGCCGGACTCGACGGGCTGCGGGACAGGCTGGGCGAGTACGCCTCCATGGGTGCGCGCTTCGCCAAGTGGCGGGCGGTGATCCACATCGGGGACGGGCGTCCGACAGCGACCTGTGTCGAGGCGAACGCCCATGCCCTGGCCCGCTACGCGGCGCTCACCCAGGAGGCGGGCCTCGTACCGATCGTGGAGCCCGAGGTGCTGATGGACGGGACGCACAACCTCGAGCGCTGCGCCGTGGTCACCGTCGAGGTGCTGCGGGTGGTGTACGAGCAGCTGGCACGCCATCGCGTGGTGCTCGAGGCCAGCCTGCTCAAGCCGAACATGGTCCTGCCGGGTGAGGACAGCCCGGACCGGGCCGGCGACGAGGAGATCGCCGAGGCGACGGTCATGGCCCTGCGGGAGGTCGTTCCCGCGGCCGTGCCGGGGATCGTGTTCCTGTCCGGCGGACAGTCGGACCAGGAGGCAACCGCTCGCCTGGACGCGATCAACAGGCTGGCTCCGCAGCCCTGGGAGCTGAGCTTCTCCTTCGGCCGTGCCCTCCAGGCGCCGGTGCTCCGGACGTGGTCCGGCGACGACGCCAACGCCGGCGCCGCACAGGCTGCGCTGCTCCACCGCGCCGGGCTCAACGGCGCCGCGCGCCGCGGCTCCTACCGCGCCGAGCTGGAGGAGCTCACGGTCGAGCCGCCGGCGATCTCGTAGGACCACAGCTCGCTGTGGACCCCGACCGGAGCCGAGGGCGCCTCGCCGGCGCGCTCGGAGGCCGAGCGGTGACCGTGCGCGAACGCCGGGGAGCTCACCCAGGCCTCGAAGGACGCCTCGTCACGCCACCGGGTGATGACCAGCCAGGTGGTCCGGTCGTCGGTGGGCTTGAGCAGCTCGAAGCCCTCAAAGCCGTCCTGGGCGTCCACCGCACCCGCTCGGGCAGCGAACCGGCGCGCCAGCTCGTCACCACTGTCCGCCGGCACGGTGATCGCGTTGATCTTGATGACCGTCACCCTTGCCATGGTGCCAGAGGACGCAGGGTCGCCCCAGGGAGGATGCCGGGCGACCTGAGGAGCCCTCGGGCACGGCGGCGCCGAGCAGCTGCGACGTCCGTGCCAGTAGTAGAGGACCTGCCGACCCGGCCGCGCAGCCCGTCAGGCGACGTCAGGGAGCCGCGGGCACGGCATACGTCGTGGTGCGCTCCCGCACGGGACGACCGATGCCGGAGGCGATCTCGGTGAGCTCGGCGACCGTCTTGGCCGACCCGTGCGCCGAGCCGGCCATCCGGCTGATCGTCTCCTCCATCAGCGTGCCGCCGACGTCGTTGGCCCCGCCCGTGAGCATCAGCCGGGTCCCGTCGACGCCGAGCTTGACCCACGAGGTCTGCACGTTGTCGATCCGCCCGTGCAGCATCAGCCGCGCGACCGCGTGCACCGCGCGGTTGTCGCGCAGCGTCGGGCCGGGACGGGACAGGCCGGCGAGGTAGACCGGCGCGTTGGTGTGGATGAAGGGCAGCGGCACGAACTCGGTGAACCCGCCGGTGCGGTCCTGGATCCGGGTGAGCGTGCGCAGGTGCCCGACCCAGTGCCGCGGGTGGTCGACGTGGCCGTACATCATCGTGCTCGAGCTGCGCACCCCGAGCTCGTGCGCGGTCTCGACGACCTCGACCCACTGCGCCGCGGGCAGCTTGCCCTTGGTCAGCACCCAGCGGACCTCGTCATCGAGGATCTCCGCGGCCGTCCCCGGGATGGTGTCCAGCCCGGCCTCACGCACCTCGGTGAGCCAGTCCCGCACGGAGACACCGGACTTGGCCGCACCGGTCGCGATCTCCATGGGCGAGAACGCATGCACGTGGATGCCGGGCGCCGCGGACTTCACCGCGCGCACGATGTCCGCGTATGCCGTGGCCTTCAGGTCCGGGGAGATCCCCCCTTGCAGGCACACCTCGGTCGCCCCCAGCGCCTGCGCCTCGGCGGCACGGCGGCCGACCTCCTCCAGCGACAGCGTGTAGGCGTCCGCGTCGGTCTTGCGCTGCGCGAACGCGCAGAACCGGCACCCGACGTAGCAGACGTTGGTGAAGTTGATGTTCCGGTTGACCACGTAGGTCACGTCGTCGCCGACGACGTCCCGGCGCAGCCCGTCCGCAAGCGCCGCAAGGGCTTCCATGGCCTCGCCGTCACAGGTCAGGAGCGCCAGGTAGTCCTCGTCGGAGAGCCCGGCGGGGTCAGCCTCCGCCCGG
>DASSPC010000195.1:0-10149 GCA_035699865.1 Oryzihumus sp.
CAGCGCCGAGCCGTAGTTCTCGGCGACGCCGAGGACGAAGCCGCCGAGCAGGGCGCCGCGGACGTTGCCGATGCCGCCGAGGACCGCAGCGGTGAACGCCTTGACGCCCAGGATGAACCCGGCGTTGTAGCGGGTGACGCCGATCTTGAGCAGGTAGAGCATCGCCGCCCCGCCGGCCATCACCCCGCCCACCAGGAAGGTGATCCGGATGATGCGGTCGCGGTTGACTCCCATCAGCGCGGCGGCTTCGGGGTCCTGGGCCACCGCGCGGATGCCGCGCCCCAGCCGGGTGCGGCTGACGAACTGGTCGAGCACGACCATCATCACGAGCGCGGAGACGAAGACGATGATGTCGATGTTCTTGACGCCGTAGTCGCCGAGCTGGAAGACGGTGTGGCTGTCCACCAGGCTGGGCATGACGGCGTTCTCGCGCGGCCGGCCGACGTAGTCGGCCAGCGTCCGGTCGAGCCCGAACCACGCCGCGACCTTGTCGCGCAGACCCATCAGCTCGGAGAGCACGAACGAGGCGCCGATCGCGGAGATCAGCGCGATCAGCGGCGGGGAGTTGCGCTTGCGCAGCGGGCGGTAGGCGCCGTACTCCAGGATCAGGGCGACGGTCGCGGAGACCAGCATCGCGGCGAGGAAACCGATGATGAGGTAGCCCACCACCGCGAACCCGGTCGCGTTGCCCGCCCCCAGTGCTGTGAGCACCCACACCGCGCCGAAGGTGCCCCACATGAAGACCTCGGAGTGGGCGAAGTTGATCAGGCGCAGCACGCCGTAGACGAGCGTGTAGCCGAGGGCGACGAGCGCGTAGACCGCGCCAAGGGTCAGACCGGTGATGGTCAGCTCGAAGAAGTGGTGGAGCAGCAGGTCCATGCGAGTCCTGTCTGGGTGGCGGTGTCGGGCACCGGAAGCGACAGCCGTGGGGGGACTCTAGGCCAGGTTGGCGCCCGGCAGAAGGAGGTCGACCCCGGGACATGCGTGGCGGCCGGAGGTTGTGCCCCCGGCCGCCACGTCGAGCATCGGGACCGGGCGTTGACGAGGGTGGGTCGAACCGGTCCCGTCGTCATCGCCCGGTCAGGGTCACTGGATCTGCTCCACCGGCACGATCTTGCCGCCCGAGACCTTGTAGGCCCAGACGGTGATCGCCGACGGCTCACCGTGCGAGTCGAACTTGATCTGCTTGGTCACGCCCTGCCCGCTGTAGCTCTTGACGAAGTTGAGCACGTCGGCCGGGGTGGTCTTGCCCGCGGCGATGGCCGCGAGGAACACGTTGGCGGAGTCGTAGCCCTCGGCCGAGTAGGTGGCCGGGTCGGAGCCGTAGGCCGCCTTGAACGCCGACTGGAACGCCGGCGCCTTCTCCGGCGGGAGGCACGGGCAGGTCAGGATGGTGCCCTCGGCGGCCGCACCGGCAGCCTTGATGAAGCCGTCGTCCTTGACGCCGTCGCCGGCCACGAAGGTGCCCTTCCAGCCCTGCTGGCGCAGCTGCTTGACCATGATCGCGGCCTCGGCGTAGTAGCCGCCGTAGAACATGGCGTCCGCGTTGGACGCGGTGACCTTGGTGACCGTCGCGGAGAAGTCCGTCTGCTTCTGCTGCACCGAGTCATTGCCGACGACCATCGAGCCCAGGTCCTTGCGGACGATGTCCGCCAGGCCCTTGCCGTACTCGGAGGAGTCGTCCGCGACGAAGACCTTCTTGGCCTTGAGCGAGTCCTTGATGTACTTCGCAGCCGCCGGGGCCTGGCTGGCGTCGTTGCCGAGCATGCGGAAGAAGGTGGGCCAGCCCTGCTGCGACAGGGTCGGGTTGGTCGCCGACGGGGTGATCGTCGTCAGGCCCGCCTTGGCGAAGATCGGGTCGGCGGCCTTGGACTCACCGGAGAACGCAGGGCCGACGATGCCGATGACCTTCTTGTCGCTGACGGCCTTCTGCGCGAGCGCCGGCGCCTGTGCCGGGTCGCCCTGGCTGTCGAAGGTCGTGAGGGTCACCTTGCAGTTGGCGTGCTTCTCGTTGTACTGCTTCACGGCGAGGTCGGCGCCGTTCTTGATGTTGATGCCGAGGTTGGCGGCGTCGCCCGTGAGGGCGCCGAAGAAGCCGATCTTGAGGTCACAGGCCGTGCCGCCACCGGAAGCGGTCGACCCGCCCTTGGTCCCGCAGCCGGTCAGCACGAGCGCGGCTGCCAGCACCGGCGCGCCGAACTTGATGAGAGAACGCACGAACTCCTCCTGATGCCACGTATGGCGAAGCGCTCAGCGCAACGCTGTGGACCCCCCTCTGCGGGAGGTTTGACGGAACCCTAGACCCCGTCAGGGCATCACGGGCACTGTCTGCGCCCGAACGGTGACCGTGTCGTGACCTTGCGTCTACTCGCCTCCGGACGAACCCGGCATACCGCTGATGACGGCCTCGGCGACCTCGCGCATCCCGAGCCGGCGATCCATCGCGGTCTTCTGGATCCAGCGGAAGGCGTCGGCCTCGCTGACCTTGAGCCGGCCCATGAGGACGCCCTTGGCGCGGTCGACGAGCTTGCGGGTCTCCAGCCGCTCGCCGAGGTCGGCCACCTCCTGCTCGAGGGCGTGCAGCTCGCTCCAGCGGGACCGCGCGATGTCGATGGCCGGGGCGAGGTCGCCGGCGGTGAACGGCTTGACGACGTAGCCCATGACCCCGGCGTCCCGGGCGCGCTCGACCAGCTCCTTCTGGCTGAACGCCGTGAGCATGACCACCGGGGCGAGGCGTTCGGCGCCGATCCGCTCGGCCGCGCTGATGCCGTCCAGGACCGGCATCTTGACGTCCATGATGACCAGGTCCGGGCGCAGCTCGCGGGTCAGCTCGACCGCCTGCTCGCCGTTGGAGGCCTGGCCGACGACGTCGTAGCCGGACTCCCCCAGCATCTCGGCGAGGTCCATGCGGATCAGCGCCTCGTCCTCCGCCACGACGATGCGCAGCCGCGGCTGCTCCCCCGGGTATGCCGGGTGCTCGGCTGCGGGGGCGGGTGTGGGGTCCGGCGTAGGGGCGTCGTCGTTCACGTCGGCCAGCCTAGCCAGCCGGGCGCAGGGGCCCTGACAACAGTGCCGAGGGCGGGACTTGAACCCGCACGCCCTTTCGGGCAAAGCATTTTGAGTGCTCCGTGTCTGCCATTCCACCACCCCGGCAGGGTGCGGCGTCAGCATAGCGTCCGGCAGCCGTCGCCCCGGACGAGGTGGGCTGCGTCATCTGCAGGTGCGCCCGTCGAGGGCGGCGCCGGACGATGACGGCATGGACGGAGTCCCCACGTCTGAGTCCAACAAGGCCCTCGTCCGGCGCCACTTCGAGGAGACCTTCAACCAGCGCCACCTCGCCTCGTGCGACGTGCTGTTCGCCCACGACTTCATCGAGCACGCGGTCGCGCCGTTCGGGGTGGCCGCGCCCGGGCTGGTCGACGGCCCGGCGCACATGCGCCAGACCGTGGAGTGGCTCATCGCGCAGTACCCCGACCTGCACATGCGCATCGAGCAGGTCGTGGCCGAGGGCGACCTGGTCGTGGCACGCATCCGCAGCACCGGCACGAACCTGGGGCCGCTCAACGGGGTCATCCCCGCCACCGGGCGCCGGTTCGACTCGTACGCCTGCCACTGGTTCCGCGTGGTGGGCGGCCTGCTCGCCGAGCACTGGGCGGTCCGGGACGACCTCACCTCGATGGTGCAGATCGGGGTCATCACCCCACCCCGCCCGCGGGACGGGGAGACGTCGGGGTCGACGGGGGCCGGGGCCCCGGTGGCCCGCCGGGCGTGGCGCCCGCAGGCACCCCCCACCGTGGCCTGAGCCGGCCGCGGCCCCGGGGCGGCGCGGCTAGAGGTCGAGGTCCTGGTAGGCCGGGGCGACCCGGTTGACCGCGTTCCCCATGCGGTGCACCCGCAGGGCGTTGGTGGAGCCGGGGATGCCGGGCGGGGAGCCGGCGACGATGACGACGAGGTCGCCCTCGACGGCCCGGCCGGACTGCAACAGGGACACGTCAACCTGGAGCGCCATCTGGTCGGTGTGCTTGGCCATCGGCACCAGGAAGGTCTCGATCCCCCACGTCAGCGCCAGCTGCGAGCGGGTCGCCTGGTTGGGCGTGAAGGCCAGCATGGGCAGCTTGGAGCGGATGCGGGAGAGGCGCTTGGCCGAGTCACCGGTGGTGGTGAACGTGACGAGGAACTTCGCACCGACGAGCTCGCCGATCTCGGCGGCCGCCCGGGTCACCGCACCACCGGTGGTGTGCGGCTTGGTGCCCAGCGGGGCGACCCGGTCCAGGCCGTGCTCCTCGGTGTTCTCGATGATCTTGGCCATCGTCTTGACCGTCTCGATCGGCCAGGCGCCGACGCTGGTCTCGCCCGAGAGCATGAGGGCGTCGGCCCCGTCCAGGACCGCGTTGGCGGCGTCGCTGGCCTCGGCGCGGGTCGGGCGGGAGTTCTCGATCATCGACTCCAGCACCTGGGTGGCGACGATGACCGGCTTGGCGTTGCGGCGGGCGATCTCGATGGCGCGCTTCTGCACCAGCGGGACCTGCTCCAGCGGCAGCTCGACGCCGAGGTCACCGCGGGCGACCATGACCCCGTCGAAGGCCTCGATGATGTCGGCGAGGTTGTCGACGGCCTGCGGCTTCTCGATCTTGGCGATGACCGGGAGGCGCACGCCCTCCTCGTCCATGATCCGGTGCACGTCCTCGATGTCCTTGGAGGAGCGCACGAAGGACAGGGCGATCATGTCGGCCCGCAGGTGCAGGGCCCAGCGCAGGTCGGCCTCGTCCTTGTCGGACAGGGCAGGGACGCTCACCGCGACGCCGGGCAGGTTGATGCCCTTGTTGTTGGAGACCGTGCCGCCCTCGATGACGACGGTGACCACCTCGGTGTCGGTGACCTCGACGGCCTCGAGCGCGACCTTGCCGTCGTCGATGAGCAGCCGGTCGCCGGGGTTCACGTCCCCCGGCAGGCCCTTGTAGGTGGTCGAGACGCGGTCCTGGTCGCCCAGGATGTCGTCGGTGGTGATGGTGAAGCGGGCACCGTTCTCCAGGGTGACCGGGCCGTCGGCGAAGCGGCCGGTGCGGATCTTGGGGCCCTGCAGGTCGACGAGGACCCCGACCGCGCGGCCGGACTCGTCGCTGGCCCGGCGCACCTCGAGGTAGACCTTCTCGTGGTCCTCGTAGGCGCCGTGGGAGAGGTTGAGACGGGCCACGTCCATGCCCGCGGCGACCAGCTCCGAGAGCCGCTCCGCCGAGGAGGTGGCGGGTCCCAACGTGCAGACGATCTTGGCGCGGCGCATGGTCAAACCCTATGGGTTACCGGCCCGTAGCACGGAACCGGCCACCCCCTGGGGGCGGCCGGTCCCGACAGGCGGACACCGTCACGCGGTGAGCGGACGGTCCGTGGGGTTGATCGGCCTCGGCAGGGCCGAGGAGCCGGTGAGGAACGCGTCGACGCCCTGCGCGGCGGCCCGCCCCTCGGCGATGGCCCAGACGATGAGGGACTGCCCGCGTCCGGCGTCGCCGGCGACGAAGACACCCGGCACGGAGGTCTGGAAGTCCTTGCCCCGCTTGATGTTCGAGCGCTCATCGAGCTCGACACCGAGCTGCTCGACCACGCCGGTGCCCTGCGGGCCGAGGAAGCCCATGGCCAGCAGCACCAGCTGGGCCGGGATCTCCCGCTCCGAGCCCTCGACCTCGGCGAAGCCCTTCTCGCCCATCTCGACCTCGACCACCCGCAGCGCCCGCACGTTGCCGTCCTCGTCCCCGAGCACCTCCTTGGTGCTGGCCGCGTAGACCCGGTCGCCGCCCTCCTCGTGGGCGCTGGCCACGCGGAAGAGCATCGGGTAGGTCGGCCACGGCTGCCCGGCGGGGCGGTCCTGCGGCGGGCGGGGCATGATCTCCAGCTGGGTGATCGACCGGGCGCCCTGCCGGATCGCGGTGCCGAGGCAGTCCGCGCCGGTGTCGCCGCCGCCGATGATGATGACGTCCTTGCCGGTGGCCACCACCTGGTCCTGCACCTGCTCCCCGAGCGCGACCCGGTTCGCCGGCGGGAGGAAGTCCATGGCCTGGACGATGCCGCCCAGCTCGCGACCGGGCACCGGCAGGTCGCGCGGCACCGTCGCG
Source organism: Oryzihumus sp. (assembly GCA_035699865.1). Taxonomy (GTDB): domain Bacteria; phylum Actinomycetota; class Actinomycetes; order Actinomycetales; family Dermatophilaceae; genus Oryzihumus. Next base: position 6,108 of record DASSPC010000195.1, read on the forward strand.
CCGACGGCCAGGACCACCGCGTCGTAGCGCTGGCGCAGCTGCTGGCCGGTGATGTCGGCGCCGACGTCGACGCCGCTGCGGAAGCGGGTGCCCTCGGCCTTCATCTGCTCCAGGCGCCGGTCCAGGACGGACTTCTCCATCTTGAACTCGGGGATGCCATAGCGCAGCAGGCCGCCGGGCCGGTCGTCCCGCTCGAACACCGCGACGGTGTGGCCCGCCCGGGTCAGCTGCTGTGCGGCGGCCAGGCCGGCCGGGCCCGAGCCCACGACGGCCACGGTCTTGCCGGAGAGCCGCTCCGGCGGCTGCGGCGTGACCGTGCCGGACGCGAACGCCCGCTCGATGGTGGCCACCTCGACCTGCTTGATGGTCACCGCGGGCTGGTTGATGCCCAGCACGCAGGCGGTCTCGCACGGCGCGGGGCAGAGCCGGCCGGTGAACTCCGGGAAGTTGTTCGTGGCGTGCAGGCGCTCGATCGCCTCGCGCCAGTCGCCCTTCCAGGCCAGGTCGTTCCACTCCGGGATGAGGTTGCCCAGCGGGCAGCCGTTGTGGCAGAAGGGGATGCCGCAGTCCATGCAGCGGCCGGCCTGGCGCTGCAGCTGCGCGACCTCCTGCTCCTCGTAGACCTCGCGCCAGTCCTTGATCCGGACCGGCACCGGCCGGCGAGTCGGCAGCTCACGCTCGCGCGTCGTCAGGAAACCCTGAGGGTCAGCCACGAGAAGCCTCCATGATCCGCTCCCACACCTGGGTGCCGTTGGGGTCGAGTCCCTCGGACTCGGCCGCAGCCCGCACGTCGAGCACGCGTTGGTAGTCGCGTGGCAGCACGAGCGTGAAGCGGCTCTTGACGTTGTCCCAGTCCGCGAGCAGGCGTGCCGCCACGGCGGAGTCGGTCCACTCCCGGTGCCGCGTGAGCAGCTCGTGGACCGCCTTCTCGTCGCTCTCCCGCAGCGGGGTGAGGTCGACGAGCTCGGTGTTGACCCGCTCCGGGCGCAGGTCGAGGACGTAGGCCACGCCACCCGACATACCGGCGGCGAAGTTGCGGCCGGTCGGGCCGAGCACGAGCACGGTGCCACCGGTCATGTACTCGCAGCCGTGGTCGCCCACCCCCTCCACGACGGCGGTCGCGCCGGAGTTGCGCACGCAGAACCGCTCGCCGACCTGGCCGCGCAGGAACACCTCACCGGTCGTCGCGCCGTAGCCGATGACGTTGCCGGCGATGACGTTGTGCTCGGCGGTCAGCGAGGCACCCCGCTCGGGGCGGACCACCACCCGGCCGCCGGACAGGCCCTTGCCGACGTAGTCGTTGGCGTCGCCGAACAGCCGGAGGGTGACCCCGGCCGGCAGGAACGCGCCCAGCGACTGGCCGGCCGAGCCGTTGAGGGAGATGTCGATCGTGCCGTCCGGCAGTCCCTCGGGGTGGGCCTTCGTCACCTCGTGCCCGAGCATGGTGCCGACCGTGCGGTTGACGTTGCGCACCGGCAGCTCGACCCGCACCGGCTCCCCCCGCTGCAGCGCGTCCTGGCTGAGCTGGATGAGGGTGTGGTCGAGCGCCTTCTCCAGGCCGTGGTCCTGGCCGGCGGTGTTGTACCGCGCGGAGCCGTCCGTGGGCACGACCTCGGTCAGGATCGGGGTCAGGTCCAGGCCGCTGGCCTTCCAGTGCTCCACCGCCCGGGCGGTGTCGAGCAGCGAGACCTGGCCGACCGCCTCGTCGATGCTGCGGAAGCCCAGCGCGGCGAGGTGCTCGCGGACCTCCTCGGCGATGTACTCGAAGAAGGTCTCGACGAACTCCGGCTTGCCGGAGAAGCGGGCCCGCAGCTCGGGGTTCTGGGTGGCGATGCCGACCGGGCAGGTGTCGAGGTGGCAGACGCGCATCATGATGCAGCCGCTGACCACCAGCGGGGCGGTGGCGAAGCCGAACTCCTCGGCGCCGAGCAGCGCGGCGACGACCACGTCGCGGCCGGTCTTGAGCTGGCCGTCGACCTGCACCACGATCCGGTCGCGCAGGCCGTTGAGCACCAGCGTCTGCTGGGTCTCGGCCAGGCCGAGCTCCCACGGGGCGCCCGCGTGCTTGAGCGAGGTCAGCGGGGAGGCGCCGGTGCCGCCGTCGTGACCGGAGATCAGCACCACGTCGGCGTGCGCCTTGGAGACCCCGGCGGCGACCGTGCCGACGCCGACCTCGGAGACGAGCTTGACGTGCACGCGCGCCTGCGGGTTGGCGTTCTTGAGGTCGTGGATCAGCTGGGCCAGGTCCTCGATCGAGTAGATGTCGTGGTGCGGCGGCGGGGAGATCAGCCCCACGCCGGGCGTCGAGTGCCGCGTCCTGGCCACCCACGGGTAGACCTTGTGGCCGGGCAGCTGTCCGCCCTCGCCGGGCTTGGCGCCCTGGGCCATCTTGATCTGGATGTCGTCGGACTGGGTCAGGTAGAGGCTGGTGACGCCGAACCGCCCCGAGGCGACCTGCTTGATCCGCGAGCGCCGGGCCGGGTCGAGCAGCCGGTCGACGTCCTCGCCACCCTCGCCGGTGTTGGAGCGCCCGCCGAGGTTGTTCATCGCCACGGCGAGGGTCTCGTGGGCCTCCTGGCTGATCGAGCCGTAGCTCATCGCGCCGGTGTTGAAGCGCTTGACGATCTCGCTGACCGGCTCGACCTCCTCCAGCGGCACGGGGGTGCGCCCCTCGGAGGCCAGCTCGAACAGGCCGCGCAGGGTCATGAGCCGCTCGGACTGCTCGTCGACGCGGGAGGTGTACTGCCGGAAGACGTCGAAGCGCCTGGCCCGGGTGGAGTGCTGGAGCCGGAAGACCGTCTCGGGGTCGAACAGGTGCGGCTCACCCTCCCGGCGCCACTGGTACTCCCCACCGACCTCGAGCTTGCGGTGCGGCAGCCGCACGCCGTCCGGCGGGTAGGCCCGCGCGTGGCGGGCGGCGGCCTCGGCGGCGAGCACCTCGAGGTCGACGCCGCCGAGCTGGGTGACGGTGCCGGTGAAGTAGCGCTGGACCAGCTCGGTGGACAGGCCGATCGCCTCGAAGACCTGCGCGCCGCGGTAGGACGCCACCGTGGAGATGCCCATCTTGGACATCACCTTCAGCACGCCCTTGCCCAGCGCCTTGATGAGGTTGGCCACGGCCTTCTCGGCGGTGACGTCGGCCAGCTGGCCGGAGCGGACGAGGTCCTCGACGGTCTCCATGGCCAGGTAGGGGTTGACCGCGGCGGCGCCGTAGCCGATGAGCAGGGCGACGTGGTGCACCTCGCGCACGTCGCCGGCCTCGATGATCAGGCCGACCTGGGTGCGGGTCTTCTCCCGGATCAGGTGGTGGTGGACCGCGGAGGTCAGCAGCAGCGACGGGATCGGCGCGAGGTCACGGCCGGAGTCGCGGTCGGAGAGCACGACGAAGCGCGCTCCCCCGGCGATGGCCTCCGACACCTCGGCGAAGATCTGCTCCAGCCGGTCGCGCATGGCGTCCGCGCCGCCGCTGACGTCGTACAGGCCCTTGACCACGTGGGTGGCGTAGCCGGGCAGGTCGCCGTCGGCGTTGATGTGGACGATCTTGGCCAGGTCGTCGTTGTCGATCACCGGGAACGGCAGCACGACCTGGCGGGCGTGGGCCGGGGTCGCGGTCAGCGCGTTGCCCTCGGGGCCGATGACGGTGCCCAGGGAGGTGACCAGCTCCTCGCGGATGGCGTCCAGGGGAGGGTTGGTCACCTGGGCGAACAGCTGGGTGAAGTAGTCGAACAGCAGCCGCGGGCGGTCCGAGAGCACCGCGATCGGGGTATCGGTGCCCATCGACCCCAGGGGCTCCCCGCCGGTCCTCGCCATCGGCGAGAGCAGGATCTTGAGCTCCTCCTGGGTGTAGCCGAAGGTCTGCTGTCGCCGTGCCACCGACGCCGCGGTGTGCACGATGTGCTCACGCTCGGGCAGGTCGGCGAGGTGGATCAGGCCGGCGTGCAGCCACTCGTCGTAGGGGTTCTCCGCGGCCAGCGAGGCCTTGACCTCGTCGTCGCTGACGATCCGGCCGTGCTCGGTGTCGACGAGGAACATCCGCCCGGGC
>DASSPC010000196.1:0-10846 GCA_035699865.1 Oryzihumus sp.
GTCGGACCCGGCGGCCTCGGAGGAGGCGTCGCCGCCCTCACCCTCCGGGAGCACCGCGGCGAGCGAGAGCTTGCCGCGCGGGTCGATCTCCTTGAGCTCGACCTGGACCTTCTGGCCCACGGCCAGGACGTCCTCGACGGCGTCGATCCGCTTGCCGCCGACGAGCTTGCGCACCTCGGAGATGTGCAGCAGGCCGTCCTTGCCGGGCAGCAGCGAGACGAACGCACCGAAGGTCGTCGTCTTGACGACGGTCCCGAGGAAGCGCTCGCCGATCTCCGGCATCTGCGGGTTCGCGATGGCGTTGACCATGGCGCGGGCCGCCTCGGCGGACGGGCCGTCGGTCGCGCCGATGTAGACGGTGCCGTCGTCCTCGATGGAGATGTCGGCGCCGGTGTCCTCCTGGATCTGGTTGATCATCTTGCCCTTCGGGCCGATGACCTCGCCGATCTTGTCAACCGGCACCTTCACCGTGATGACGCGAGGCGCGAACGGGCTCATCTCGTCCGGGGTGTCGATGGCCTCGGCCATGACGTCCAGGATGTGCAGACGGGCGTCACGGGCCTGGGTCAGCGCGCCGGCCAGCACCGAGGCGGGGATGCCGTCGAGCTTGGTGTCGAGCTGGATGGCCGTGACGAACTCGCGCGTGCCGGCGACCTTGAAGTCCATGTCACCGAACGCGTCCTCGGCGCCGAGGATGTCGGTCAGCGCGGCGTACTGCGTCTGGCCGTCGACCTCGTCGGACACCAGGCCCATCGCGATGCCGGCCACGGCGGCGCGCAGCGGCACACCGGCGTTGAGCAGCGACAGCGTGGACGCACAGACCGACCCCATGGACGTCGAGCCGTTGGAGCCGAGGGCCTCGGACACCTGGCGGATCGCGTAGGGGAACTCCTCGCGGGTCGGCAGGACCGGCATGAGCGCACGCTCGGCCAGGGCGCCGTGACCGATCTCGCGGCGCTTCGGCGAGCCGACGCGGCCGGTCTCACCGGTGCTGTAGGGCGGGAAGTTGTAGTTGTGCATGTAGCGCTTGCGCGTGGTCGGCGACAGCGTGTCGAGCTGCTGCTCCATGCGGAGCATGTTCAGCGTGGTGACACCCATGATCTGGGTCTCGCCGCGCTCGAAGATCGCCGAGCCGTGCGTGCGCGGCAGGACCTCGACCTCGGCGCCGAGGGCGCGGATGTCGGCCAGGCCACGGCCGTCGATGCGGACCTTGTCGCGCAGGATCCGCTGGCGGACCAGCTTCTTCTGCACCGAGCGGTAGGCCGCCGACAGCTCCTTCTCGCGGCCCTCGAAGGACTCGGCGAGGGAGGCCTTCACGGCGTCCTTGATCTCGTCGAGACGGGTCTCGCGCTCCTGCTTGCCGGCGATGGTGAGCGCCTGGGCGACGTCGGCGGAGACCGCAGCCTCGACCGCGGCGTACGCGTCGTCCTGGTAGTCCAGGAAGATCGGGAACTCCTGGACCTCCTTGGCGGACTTCTTCGCCAGCTCGGCCTGGGCCTCGCACAGCGCCTTGATGAACTTCTTGGACGCCTCGAGACCCTCGGCCACGACCTCCTCGGTCGGAGCCTGCTTGCCCTCGTTCTTGACGAGGTTCCAGGTGGACTCGGTGGACTCCGCCTCGACCATCATGATCGCGACGTCGTCGCCGACGACCCGACCAGCCACGACCATGTCGAAGGTCGAGCGCTCGATGTCGGAGAAGTTCGGGAACGCCACCCACTGGCCGTCGATCAGCGAGACGCGGACGCCACCGATCGGGCCGCTGAAGGGCAGGCCGGAGATCTGGGTGGAGGCCGACGCGGCGTTGATCGCCAGCACGTCGTACTGGTGGTCGGGGTTGAGCGACAGCACCGTGATGACGACCTGGACCTCGTTGCGCAGACCCTTCGTGAAGGTCGGGCGCAGCGGGCGGTCGATCAGGCGGCAGGTGAGGATGGCGTCGGTCGAGGGGCGGCCCTCGCGACGGAAGAACGAGCCGGGGATCTTGCCCGCGGCGTACATGCGCTCCTCGACGTCCACCGTCAGCGGGAAGAAGTCGAACTGGTCCTTGGGGGACTTGCCGGCCGTGGTCGTCGACAGCAGCATCGTGTCGTCGTCGAGGTAGGCGGCAACGGCGCCGCCGGCCTGCTTGGCCAGGCGGCCGGTCTCGAACCGGACCGTGCGGGTGCCGAACGAGCCGTTGTCAATGGTGGCTTCGGCGAACTGAATCTCTGGACCCTCCATTGGGCCCTCCTGTTCTCTCATTCACAAACACCACGTGCATCGTCGTTGTGCACGGGCTTCCTTCGTGGGGGTGGTGCCCCCGGCACCGTATGCCGTGTGGCGGGGTCCGCGCGCGGGGCACGCGGCCCGGGCCCGGCATACAGGCCGCTCATGCGAAAGGAGGCGACCCGGACTCCGGCGAATCGGAGCGGGCCGCCTCCCTCACGTGAGACGTCTTATCGGCGCAGGCCGAGGCGCTTGATCAGCGAGCGGTAACGCTCGATGTCGGTCGCCTCCAGGTAGCGCAGCATGCGCTTGCGGCGGCCGACCAGGAGCAGCAGGCCGCGCCGGCTGTGGTGGTCGTGCTTGTGCTCGCGAGCGTGCTCGGTGAGGTCCTTGATGCGACGCGTGAGCATCGCGATCTGCACCTCGGGGGAGCCGGTGTCGCCCTCGTGGGTGGCGTATTCGGCGAGGATTTCCTTCTTCACAGCAGCGTCGAGGGCCACAGTGCTCCTTCTGGTGTCGTTGCGCGGTGCCACAGGGCTGGTTCACCTGGGCTCTCTCTGATCCGCGGCCGGTTCACGGCAGTCAGCAAGGTTAGCAGCGGGGCTGCGTGCGCCCCTAATCGCGGTCAGACCACCGGCGCAGGCTCCGGCTCGGGCCGGGTTGCCACAGCCGCCTCGGCCGCGGTGCCGCGCAGCAGGGCCCAGAGCCGCCAGGCCGACCCGACGGCGAGGACGCTGATGCCGACGTGCGCGGCGAGGAAGACTCCCCCGGTGCCACCGCTGAGCGCGAGGCCGGCGAGCAGCGGGCCGGCGGCAGAGACCCCGGTCTGCAGCGCCGAGAAGACACCGAGGGTGGTGCCGACCATGCCCGCCGGCGCGAGGCTTGCCGTGAGCGGGTTGAGCACAGGGGCATACATCGTCTCGCCCAGGGCGAACACGCCGAACGCCGTCACGAACAGCGCCCCGGCCAGGGCGGGCACGTGGTCGGCGAGCGCGAGCAGCCCCCAGGAGGCGACCCAGACCGCGCCGACGACCACCAGCAGCGCCGGCGCCGAGCGGCCGGCGGTGAACCGGGTGACGACCATCTGCAGCAGGATGATGACGAGGCAGTTGACCGCCGAGGCGGTGCCGACGGTGCGCTCGGGCACGGAGAGCACGGTGATCGCGTAGGCCGGGAGCCCGCTCTCGAACTGCGCGTAGAAGCCCAGGGCGAGGGTCACGGTGACCAGGGCGGTCCACCGCAGCGCGGGGCTGGCCAGGATGAGCCGTATGCCGGCCGCACCGGTCCCGGCCGCAGCCTCCTCCGGGCGGGCCGCCGGCTCGGGCTCCACGGCCGGGCCGAGCCCGCTGGCCGCGATGAGCGCGGCCGAGACGGTGAACCCGAGCGCCGCGGCCGCGAAGGCGGGCCACATGCCGTGGGTGCGGTGCAGGTCCACGAGGTAGCCCGCCACGAACGACCCGACGGCCATGCCGAGCGCCTGGCCGGTGAACTGCCACGCGAACACGCGACGGCGGTCGGCCTGGCCGACCCACCGCAGGACGAGCACGGACTGCGCCGGGCCGGCGCCGGTCAGCCCGACCCCGAAGACGAACATGCCCGCGAGGAACAGCCCCGGCGTCTCCGCCAGCAGCAGCGAGCCGGTGCCCAGGGCGGCGACGAGCTTGGCCACCACGGCCACCCGCACCGGGTCGAGCCGGTCGGTCAGCCGACCGGCGACCGGCGCGGCGACCAGGGCGCCGATGGAGAACAGGCTCGAGGCCCCGGCGGCGACGAGGCCACCCCAGCCACGGGTGTTGGCGGCGTAGGCGTACTGGTACGGCAGCACCGTGCCCCAGCCGAGCATGCCGATGGTCGAAGCCAGGATCAGCAGACGGGCGCGCCTCACCGGACCGGTCCTTTCGAAGTTGCAGGTCGTAGTCTTGCTTATCGAATATTTCGAGATCGAAATTCTAGCATGGCAGGATGACGCCATGAGCAACGCGAAGCGGGGTGGAGCGCGCCGGGAGTCCGAGCACCAGCGCTACCGGGCCGACGTGGCGGCCTACGTGGCCGCCGGTGGTGAGGAGTCGGTGCAGCGGGTCATCACCGCCGTGCACGGCCTGGCCCGGCGGATGAACCAGTGGTACGCCCACCAGCTGGCCGACCTCGACCTGTCCGCCGGGGAGTGGGGCGTGCTGGCCCGGCTGGCCACCTCCGGTGACGGCGGCGCGATGACGCCGAGCCAGCTCGCCGAGGCCACCAACGTCGCCGCCTCGTCCATGACCCACCGGCTGGACCGCATGGCGCAGCGGGGCCTGATCGCGCGGGCCGCCGACCCCGACAACCGCACCCGCGTCCTGGTCACCCTCACCGGGGACGGCTGGGCCACCTTCAAGGCCGCGATCCGCGAGGCCAACCTGGTCGAGTCCGACGTGCTCGCACCGCTCACCCACGCCCAGCGCGAGCAGCTTGCCTCCCTGCTCGAGGTCGTCATCGCGGGGCTCGACGAGGTCGCCCCCGGCTGAGCCAGGCGCTGCCGCCCAGCCGGGACCTGTCGCGCCGGCAGCGGTCAGGTGGCGCGAGCGGTCGGGGCAGGGACAGGTCCGGGCCCGCGCCACAGGGGCACGCTGGCACCGAGCACGAAGACGAGCAGGAGCAGGCTCGGCGCCAGGAGGACGGCCGAGGCCGTGGAGGAGAACCCGGTGTGGGCGGTCAGGACCCCTCCGGCCACGAGGCCGGCGCCGATGAGGACCGCCACCCAGCCGAGCCACCGGGGCAGCAGGCGCCCGACGACGATGGCCAGGCCGAGGGCGAACAGGGAGGTCCCGCCAATCATCTGGAAGAACCCGGCCAGCCCCTTCTCGACATCCCGGACCGCGGACGCGGTGAGGAAGGCAGCCTCCTTCGCGGTCGGGTTGGTGGCGGTGACCCAGCGGTGGACTGCTCCCTTGAGCGCCACCCCGTCCACGGCCATCTGGACGGCGAACACCGCCGCGTAGAGGACCGCGGCGAAGCCGCCGACGGTCGCGAGGACCCCGACGCCGCCGCGGCGCACGGCCCCGAGGCGGGCGATCGTCAGGAGCATCAGCGTCAGGAGGAACGCCCCGGTGAACTGGCCGATGTGCACGGCGGTCCAGGTGCTCGACCGGCTGTACTCCAGGAAGGACGCGGCGCTGTCGTTCGGTGGCGCCTTCCCCGGGTGCAGCTGGCCCATGACCACCTCGAGGAGCACGCCGAGGACCCCGGCTGCCGCTGCGAACCGCGTCATCGGCCGGTCCGGGCCGGGCAGCCCGCTGACGCGGACCTCCGGGGCGGCGGCGTCCTTGCCCACGTGCTCCGCTCGTGTCGCCATGACCCCTCACCTCCGCGGCGGCCAGGCCCAGGCCGCCTCTGGCACCGAGCCGTCCGCCCTCGCCAGTCAAGGCCCGGCCGGAGCCCCTGGCAACCGTCACCCGACGCAGGTATGCCGGGTGGCCGGCCACGCGGCATACCTGCCCGGGCATGCGCAAGGCCCGTCCCGCAGCTGCGGGACGGGCCTTGCCGGGTCAGCCGGGGCTCAGGCGAGCCCGGGGAACCAGATCTCGATCTCGCGCTTGGCCGACTCAGGCGAGTCGGACCCGTGCACGATGTTCTGCTGGACCTTCAGCCCCCAGTCGCGGCCGAGGTCGCCGCGGATCGTGCCGGGCAGCGCGGCCGTCGGGTCGGTGGCGCCGGCCAGGGCGCGGAAGCCCTCGATGCAGCGCTCCCCCTCGATGACGGCGGCGGTCACCGGGCCGCTGGACATGAAGTCCACCAGCGGCTCGTAGAACGGCTTGCCCTCGTGCTCGGCGTAGTGCAGCGCCAGGCGGTCCTGGTCCGGGACGAAGACCGACAGGGCCACGAGCGTGTAGCCCTTGGCCTCGATCCGCCGCAGCACCTCGCCGGAGAGTCCGCGCTTGAAGCCGTCGGGCTTCACCAACACCAGGGAACGCTCAGTCATGGGCCGGAGCCTACCGATCGGCCGGTGGGGCGGCCGAGCCGGCCTCGGCCGTGTGGGCCCGCGTGAGGGCGTCCATCTTCACGCCCTGCACCAGCGCGGTGACCCAGAGCGCGCCGAAGATCAGGCCCACGACGAGCATCATCGGCACGACGAACGCGGACAGCAGGGTGGCGAGCTGCAGCGCCCAGCCGAGGGTGATCCCCCACGGGCGGCGCAGCATGCCGGCGTCCAGGATGCACAGCACCGCGAGGGAGCTCCCCACCGCCAGGAAGGCGCCCGAGCTCGACTCGCCGCGCGCCTCGGCCAGCGCACGGGCCACCAGGGCGCCGAAGAAGACCGCCAGGCCCTGGCTGCCGATGACGGTCGCCGCGAGGCGACGCGTCATCTTCTCGGGGACGCCGTAGAGGACCAGGGAGCTCAGCACCCGCCCAGTCTCCCATTTCGGGCAGGGCGCCCCCGCACGGGCAGGCAGCCGGCATTCAGCGGGCACTCAGCATCCTGTCAGGACGTGGCAGGACGCTGACCCCGACGCCGAGGTGGCGCGTGGCACCCTGGGAGGGAGGAGGCAACCGGCCGTGCAGCTGACAGGTGACGTCTTCCTGGGCCTGGTCCTCGGCGTGACGGCAGCGGCATTCGCGTGCACGGTCGTCCTGTGGCCTCGTCTGGCCGGCCGGACCCCGGGCCGGGTGCTGGCGCGCGTGGGGATGCTGCTGGGGGTCAACACCCTGGTGCTCCTCACGGCGGCGACCCAGCTCAACGCACAGTTCCTCTTCTTCGCCGACTGGACCGACCTGCGGGGGGCCCTGACCGGCACCGTCACCTCCACGGCCATGAGCAGGGGCGTGTCCGCGTCGCAGGCCGCGAGGCACGCCGTGGCGGGCGTGGCGGCAACGGCGCCGGCGACGCTTCCGCCGCTGCCGGTCGCCAGCACCCTGGGCACCCCGGACCTCACCTACACCATCCACGGCCCGCTCAGCGGCATCACTGGCACGGTGCTGGTCCAGCTCCCACCGGGCTACACCTCCCCGGCCCACGCCAGGACGCGCTACCCCGTCATCGAGACGTTCCACGGCTGGCCGGGGAACCCGGACGCCTGGGTCGGGCCGATGGACCTCGGCGGCGTGATGGCCGCGGAGGTGGCCACCCACCACATGCGCCCTGCTCTGATCGTGTCTCCGCAGATGCTGGTGCCAGCCGGGGCCGACACCGAGTGCGTCAACGGGCGTCCGGGCTACCCCCAGCTCGAGACCTGGCTGACCCGTGACGTCCCTGCGTGGGTCGCCCGCACGTTCCGGGTGCGCACGGACCGGGCGTCCTGGGCGACCATCGGGCTCTCCACCGGGGGATGGTGCGCGGCCATGGCGACCATGCTGCACCCGGCGCAGTACTCCGCAGCCATCGTCATGGGCGGCTACTTCCGACCCGAGTTCGGGCCGGCGTACGACCCCTACCCTCCGGGCAGCCGGCTCTCCTCCCACTACGACCTCGTCGCCCTGGCGCGTCGCAGGCCCCCGCCGGTCGCCATCTGGCTGGAGACCTCCCACAGCGACCCGGTCTCCTACACCTCCAGCGCCGAGCTGCTCAAGGAGGTCCGCTCCCCCATGTCGGTCGACGCCGTCGTGCTGCAGCACGCCGGCCACCGCATCAGCCTGTGGCAGGGGCTCCTGCCCGGAGCGCTCAGCTGGCTGGGGCGCAACGTCCCCGGGTTCGCACCCACGCGCTGAGCCCGTGGGTGCGCCCGGGACCGCTCACTCGATGGGCTCAGCCGTCGGGCTCAGACGTCGGTGACGCCGAGCAGGAGGCGGACCTCGGCGGCGGTGGTGATCGAGCCGGTGGCCAGCACTCCCCCGGCGACGCCGCCCTCGTCGGCCAGCCCGGCGGCCCGGTCGAGGGCCTCCGGCAGGCTGTCGACGACGGTGACCCGGTTCTCGCCGTAGATCTCGGTGGCGAGGTCGCCGAGGGCCCGGGGGCTCATGGCACGCGGGGAGGTGGTGCGGGTGACCACGACCTCGTCCAGCACCGGCTCGAGGATCTCGAGCATCTGCGTGGCGTCCTTGTCCGCGAGCACCGCGATGACGCCGATGATGCGGGCGAAGTTGAACGAGTCCTCCAGCGCCGCGCGCAGCGCCTCGGCGCCCGCGGGGTTGTGCGCCGCGTCGACGAGGACCGTGGGTGAGCGGCGCACGATCTCCAGCCGCCCCGGCGAGGACACCTCGGCGAAGCCGGCCCGGACCACGTCGATGTCGAGGGGCTGCTCGCCGCCACCGATGAACGCCTCCACCGCCGCGAGCGCGATCGCGGCGTTGTGCCCCTGGTGGGCGCCGTGCAGGGGCAGGAACAGGTCGTTGTAGTCCCCGGACAGGCCGCGGATCGACACCTGCTGGCCCCCGACCGCGAGGTCACGGGCCAGGACGCCGAACTGGTTGCCCTCCACGGCGGTGGTCGCACCCACCTCGGCGGCGCGCTCGAGCAGGATCTCGGTGACCTCGGGCTCCTGCACGCCGATGACGGCGAGGGCGCCCTCCTTGATGATGCCGGCCTTCTCGGTCGCGATGTCCTCCACCGAGGAGCCCAGGAAACGCTCGTGGTCCAGGGCGATCGGCGTCACGACGGCGACGGTGCCGTCGGCGACGTTGGTCGCGTCCCAGGAGCCGCCCATGCCGACCTCGACCACCGCGACGTCGACGGGGGCGTCGGCGAACGCGGCGTAGGCCACGGCCACCACGACCTCGAAGTAGGTCATCCGGGGTCCGCCCTCGTCGACCGACTTCGTGTCGACCATCTCGATGTAGGGCAGCACCTCCTCGTAGGCCGCGATGAACTTCTCCGGCGGGATCGGCTTGCCGTTCAAGGCGATCCGCTCGCGGATGTCGTGCAGGTGCGGCGACGTGAACCGGCCGGTGGACAGCCCTGCCTCGCGCAGCAGCCGCTCGATCATCCGCGTGGTCGAGGTCTTGCCGTTGGTGCCGGTGACGTGGATGACCGGGAAGGCCTTCTGCGGGTCGCCGAGCAGCTCCATCACCGCGGCGATGCGGTCCAGGGACGGCTCGAGGTCGTGCTCGGGCGTGCGGGCGAGGATCTCCTGCTCCACCTCCCGCATGCGCTTGCGGAGCTCGAGCTGCTCGGCGGCGTGCTGCTGGGCCGCGTCGGGGCGGCCGGACGACGGCGCCATCAGAGCTTCTTCACCAGGATGCGGACGGCCTGGCCGTCGCCGACGGTCGTCTCCACGACGCCATCGCCCAGGGGCAGTGCCTCCGGGTCCGGGGCGGAGCCGAACTGGGTGGCCAAGGTCTCCTCCATGATGAGCTGCTGGTGGGCCACGGTGGCCTCCCACACCTGCTGGTCACCCGTGACGGTCAGGCTGATCCGGTCGCTGATGTCCAGGCCGGCATCGCGGCGGGCCTTCTGCACCTCACGGACCACGTCGCGGGCCAGCCCCTCGGCGGCCAGCTCCGGCGTCACCGTCGTATCGAGCACGACGAAGCCGCTGCCCGGCAGCATGCCGGTCGCCCGGCTGCCCTCGCCGTGGCCGCCCTCGGCCACCACCGTCTCCAGGGTGTACTCCCCCTCCTGCAGCGGCAGCCCACCGGCGACGACGGTGCCGTCCTCCTGGACGGACCAGTCGCCGGACTTGCTCGCCTTGATGGCGACCTGGACCTGCTTGCCCAGGCGCGGGCCGGCGGCGCGGGCGTTGACGGTCAGCTTCTGGGAGATGCCGAAGTCCGCCTCGCTCGCCGAGGCCACGTCCACCAGGGTGACCGTGCGGACGTTGACCTCGTCGGCGACCACCGCGCCGAAGGACTCCAGCGCGGCGGCGTCCTCGGTGACGACGGTCAGGTCCCGCAGCGGCAGGCGCACTCGCAGTGCGTTGGCCTTGCGCAGGCCCAGCGCCGTGGAGCAGATCTCCCGCGCCCGGTCCATCGCTGCGACGAGCGGCTCGTCCGAGGGCAGGTCGGAGGCCACCGGCCAGTCGGTGAGGTGCACCGAGCGGCCACCGGTCAGGCCGCGCCAGATCTCCTCGGCGGTGAACGGCAGCAACGGCGCCGCGACCCGGGTGAGCACCTCGAGGGTGGTGTAGAGGGTGTCGAACGCGGCCGACGCCGAGCCGTCACCGGCGGTGTCCCAGAACCGCTCCCGCGAGCGCCGGATGTACCAGTTGGTCAGCACGTCGAGGAAGCCGCGCACCGAGTCGCAGGCCGAGGCCACGTCGTAGGTGTCCAGCTGGCCCTGCACGTCCTGAACGAGGTCGCGCAGCTTGGCCAGCAGGTAGCGGTCGAGCACGTCCTCCGAGGCGGTGGACCACCGCGCCTCGTAGCCGGCGCCACCGTTCACGGCGTTGGCGTAGAGGGAGAAGAAGTACCACGCGTTCCACAGCGGGATGAGCACCTGGCGGACCCCGTCGCGGATGCCCTGCTCGGTGACGATGAGGTTGCCACCGCGCAGGATCGGGCTGGACATGAGGAACCAGCGCATCGCGTCGGCGCCGTCGCGGTCGAAGACCTCGGAGACGTCCGGGTAGTTGCGCAGCGACTTGCTCATCTTCTGGCCGTCGTTGCCCAGCACGATGCCGTGGCTGAGGCAGTTCTGGAACGCGGGACGGTCGAACAGCGCGGTGGCCAGGATGTGCATCGTGTAGAACCAGCCGCGGGTCTGGCCGATGTACTCCACGATGAAGTCGCC